>WFQS01000472.1 GCA_015486915.1 Desulfobacteraceae bacterium | reverse complement strand
TTACAGCACCTGTTTCCTGCATTTTCAGCAGAACCTTACGATCTCCCACATCGGTTGTAACATGATCAATGCCAAGGGATTCAAGGGTTTTTGAAAGCCCGATATTGCTCATCACTGTGCTTACAACAATATTGTTTTTCAATCGCCCCAAGTTTTTAGCATGGCTTGCACAGATGGCAAGTATCCTGTCCCCTGTGATTTTTTCCGCATTTTCATCCAATGCAATCAAACGGTCTGCATCACCATCAAAGGCAAGACCTAAGTCTGCACTGTGTTTTAAAACAAGTTCACCAAGGGTATCCGTATGCTGAGATCCGCAATTTTCATTTATATTCCTGCCGTCCGGAGAGTTGAAAATAAATTCTGAATCAAACAAATCACCTGTAAAAACTAAAGGTGCTATTTCAGAAGCCGCCCCGTTTGAGCAGTCAATAACAAGTTTTAATTTTCGATATAAACCGGATTCCCCAGGTTCTGCCCCGGGAAATTCAGATCCTGCAGAGGATGATAATTCAAGCATGAACAGATTTTTCAAAAATTCAGCGTATTTTTCATCTGCATATGAAAGAGATGAAATCCTGCCTATATTAAAATGAGAACCTGTGATATCCCCCTTTTTATTATTGCCCTCTCCATCCCCGTTTTTATTATTTCCATCACCATTGCCGCAATTTTCCGGATGATTATTTTCAGATTTTATAATTTTAGTGAAATTCTCATTGGAATACGCATTGGAATGGTTGTTGAACTCATGGTTTAAAATCAAATTCTCAATAGTTTTTTCTTCATCATCTGAAAGTTTATAACCTTTGGAATTAAAAATTTTGATTCCATTATCATAATAGGGATTATGGGATGCTGAAATTACAATACCAGCTCCTGCTTCTTTAATCATGGATGCAAGAAATGCAACTGCTGGTGTGGGAATCACCCCTGCACATAGGACATTAACGCCCATTGAAGAAATCCCGGCGGCAAGGGCAGCTTCAAGCATATCACCTGAAACACGTGTATCCTTTCCAATGACAATGGATGAAAAACCGCTTTTCTGCTGTTTCATAAAAAAAGCCAGCGCCCGGCCAGTTTTCATGGCCATGACCGGAGTCATGGGATATCTATTTGCAACGCCCCTTATTCCGTCCGTACCAAATAATTTCTTCATTTAATCCTGTCCATGATTGCTTTTTCAATTGATTTAAGCCAGGCAGAACCCATGCCGGCTTTGTCTGTATCAAGGCTTTGTATAACCTTTATATAGTCTTTTCCGTTTTCTTTTATTCCATGATCAACAGCTGCGAGAAACTCTTCTGAAACACTTTTTGATCTGTCAGCTTCACTTTCCAGTATAAAATGTTTTTTCACCTCATCCCATCTGTTTATAATTTCATCGTGAATAGTGATAAGACTGGTTTCTTTTCCATCTGATTTTGATAAAAGAAGATCTCTTGATTTTTCAAGCTTTCTGCAGAACGCCTCAAGCCTTTTGATTCTTTCGTCAATACCCTGCTGCAGGGTTAAACTCATCCCCTTTAAAAGTTCTTTAGAAAAAAAATCACAGGTAAAAAGGCTCCTGATATTTTTATACCAGTTTTTTAAAGCTATAAGCCCTGCAATATAAAGGCAGTTTTTTTCAAATATTTTCCCGGGATTTGTGTATGCACCCTCAGACCGCAAAATGGAACCCTGTTTTAAAGCTCCTCCGAATATCAATCTGTTCTGCCTTAACTCATCTCTCCTGCACAGGGTGCCCGCCGCAGTTACAGAACCAAAGGCAAGTCTGCATGGTCCTACGATCCCCCCCTGCCCTCCAAGGAAAACAGGTTTTGATTTTAACATGACACCCTGGGAAACATTGCCGAATATTGACGGAGTTGCCTTGTCCTGGTTTGGTGTGTAGTTAAAATGGATAAAAGAGCTTCCCACTTCACTGTGGTCTTTGCGGCTGGTACCCCCGGCCATGAGGCAGTCACAGAAATTAATCAGGCTGCCAAGGGTGACAAAAGGAAAAAGAATCGTCTGCTTTAAACCAACGGTATGGGCGGCGCAGGCCTCTTCCTCAAGTATGGTTCCTTTTCTCACATGACCGCATGAACCAAATGAGTTTTTCCCGGCAAATACAGCTTTTTCAAAAAAACCGCCTTTCAGATAAACATCAGGTCCAACATAAACATTATCAATTGTGACAGGAGCCTCAAATCCCAGCCTTGCCCCTGACATGATCAAAGTTTTTTCACCGAAAATACGCGTTCCCGGATAAATCATGACGTTCTCACCGGAAATTCTGTCAGGATCAACCTCTTTACCGATCAAAACAGAGTCAGGATTAAAAATTTTAACCCCCTTTTCCATGAGAGTGATTATTTTCTCTTTGTTTTCCATAATATGTCTTACATGAATCTGTATAAAATCCCTCCCCAGGTAAAACCTGCACCGAATCCGAACAAAAAGATAGTATCTCCCTTTTTACCGACAAGATTTTTTTCCAAAGCGTCATCCAAAGCAATGGGTATACTTGCAGCCGTTGTATTTCCATATTTCTGGATATTGTTAAACACTTTTTTCTCATCAATTTTCATTAACTGCTGATATGCCTGGTTAATTCTTAAATTCGCCTGGTGGGGAAAAAACATATCAATTTCATCAATGGGGACACCTGTTTTTGTTAGAATCTCTTTTGTAACTTCAGGAAGTTTTCTCAAGGCCTGTTTAAAAACAAAAGGACCGTTCATTACAGGATAGTGGCGTGCCGTATTATTTATGGCATCCAGCGGAAGCCTGTCCGGCAGCCTTGAAGCGGGTAGTTCAACCATAAGAGCTTCTGCCCCGCCCCCGTCGGCGTGAAGGGCAGATGCAAGAACCCCTGCATCCTCATTTGTTTCAACACCTTCAACACAACAGGCACCTGCTCCGTCTCCGAAAATAACCGTGACATCCCTGCCCCTTGTTGATTTATCAAGACCTGTGCTGTGGACTTCAGCACCTACGATGAGTATTTTATTTGCAAGTCCGCTTTTTATATAGGAATCTGCCGTTGCAAGGCTGTAGAGAAATCCTGTACACTGCTGGCGGATATCAAGGGCCGGAGTGGATTTAAGTCCGAGCTTGTGCTGGAGAAGACAGCCGGAACCCGGAAAAGTAATATCGGGACTTAATGTGGCAAATATTATAAAATCAAGATCCTCAGGTTTCCATCCCGCCCTTTCAAGGGCGATCTTTGATGCTTCAAGGCCAAGGTCGGATGCTCCCATTTCAACACCTTCAGGAATCCAGTATCTCTGCTCAATTCCGGTTCTCTGTCTGATCCATTCATCTGAAGTATCCATCATCTCTGCAAGTTCATCATTGGTTACAAGACGTGATGGTATTGCTTTGCCTGTACTCCTGATAATTGTTCTTTTCATATTTTGTTTCCTTGAAATATCTTTAAAAATTGGTCATGATTTCATGGCATACTTCACAGACATTTGTAAGTCTGTTTATAAATATATTCTCCAAAATTTTCTTTAAAGCTGCCATCTCCTTGATTTTCTGAAACATTTTTAATAACTGCCATGAGGCAGATCTGGATTGGCTCAGACCCGTCTCACAACAAATATAGAAACTCTAATAATTCAAAGTATTTTGCAGGAGTTTCATATAAAAAAACTGTGATTACAGTATCAGGTTCTATAACATTTTATTTTTCATGGCAAGACTTGAGTATTTTTTTATAAAAAAGTATAAGTCCACAGCATTGGCATCGTTGATACCATAGGCAAAGGTGCCTGGGATCGAAAAACAATAAATGGAACAAAATTTACGAAGGACAAAAATGCTGACGGAATATACCGTTCTTATTATTGGATTAATTCTACTCTATGCAGGATCTGAATTCCTGGTCAGAGGCGCAGCATCAACCGCCATGCTGTTTGCTGTAAGGCCGGTTATGATCGGTCTTACCATTGTTGCCTTTGCCACCTCAGCCCCTGAACTTATTGTAAGTCTTGTTGCTGCCGTTAAAGGATCGGGAGACATCTCAATTGGAAATATTCTTGGCAGCAATGTCATCAATATCGCCCTTGTTCTTGGAATCAGCGCATTAATCAAGCCCGTTGAAATCAACAGGCAAATTACAAAATTTGAGATCCCCTATATGGTTTTTGCATCCTTTGTGTTCTGGATACTCTGCCTCGACGGAACAATTGGATACAGTGATGGAATAATTCTGATATGTCTGCTTGCCGGTTTTCTGATCTATGGAATTAAGAATGCAAAGGACAAAAATAAAATTAAGGATACGATAAATAATAAAGAAGACAAAAGTAAAAATCAGGAAAAAGAAAACTATGGCAACAGACTTAAATCTATTTTGCTTAATACCGTCATGTTAGCAGTAGGCCTTGCAGGGCTTGCCAAAGGAGCGGATATGGTGGTAAATTCCGCCATTAACATTGCAACTGATATAGGCCTGTCCCAGGCATTCATCGGAATTTCCGTTGTTGCACTTGGAACTTCCCTTCCAGAGCTTGCAGCTTCTGCAGTTGCAGCCTCAAAGGGAGAAAGCGATATATCCATTGGAAATGTTGTTGGCAGCAATCTTTTTAATATATGCCTTGTGATGGGAACGGTGGGACTTCTCAACCCGATGAAAATAGACAGAAACCTGTTAAATTTTGAATTTCCCGCCATGATTTTAATTTCTCTGATCCTTTTTGCCATAGCTTTTTTCTGCCATAAAATAACCCGCAAGACAGGATTTGCTTTAATTATTTTCTTTATTTCTTATATTATTATTTCTTATTTTAAAACAATTTAAGATCTTAATCCCCCAAACCTCGCAGTTAGTAAAAAGGATTTGTAGAATTCATGTCGAATTTCTGAATCCACAGAATTTCATGTAAAATGTGCATTTGCAGCTCATTTTTTGAGCCCCCTGCAATCCAGTGAGACGACCGGTTCTATATCAATGTTGATTTATGCTTGGTGAGTAGCATATTCATCCAAAAGACGACGTATCATTTTCTGGTATTGTGTATTGTATTTCTTTGCTTCCTTTTTAAAAAATTCGACACTAACCTTGCTAAGAGCGATAGTGACCTTAACTGTTTCGTCTTTTAATGCTAACTCTTCAGGTGATGGCAGAAAATCCGACACCACTTCCACTCCACCCATTGGTTCGTCAGTGTAAGTTATTTTCTTTTTCATAGATTTTTTTCCCTTTCCGCCAGTATCCAGCGCCAAAAATTCTGATTTTCTTGGAACGATATGTAAATCTTACTGTAAGAATGCCATCAGAGACTTTTCCTAAACAATAGAACCTTTCTTCATCTGAGCTATGTTCCAAGTCTTTTAAAATAATACGTTGATGATCCAGAAAGGCTAACTGGGCAAGTTCAAAAGATACACCATGTTTCTTTTGATTGCTCTTATCTTTGTTATCATCCCATTCAAAATCAGAATTACTAGTCATGATGAAACCATAAGCTTTTGGCTGCTATGTGTCAATATTTTTATATGGCTAATTATGCGGTGATAAGATATAGAACGCTCAACATAACCGGTTGGGAAATGGCGCAAAGCGGAGCGGAGCGCCGTTTCCCAGTCCGAGTTCATGCTGTTGTTCTGCCAGATTCTTTTTGATGTGCTTCTTTGTATGCCTTTAACAAAGAGTTTATTCGTGTTTGATAGCCTTTCCCTTGCTTTTTAAACCATGTCAAAACATCATCATCAATCCGCAAGGTGACTTGAGTTTTCTTTGATACAGTTTTAAGCCCTTTTCTCAAAACAGCTTTTGCAAACATTTCAGGTGTAACTTCAGGGCTATCAGAAAAATCTATATCCTTATCACGTAATTTATCAATACGATCCCAATCAGTCTGGGAGCTGTGAGAAATATGCTTTTTCTTCATATTTAGTTGCCCTCCGTATAGAAATAATTCTTATCGAGTCGCCATTTTCAGTGTGCACAACTGCAACAACCCGCCCCTCAAGAATTCCAAATGTAACAAAACGCTCTTCACCATAATCTATGCGATCATCAAGAATAGTAAGGGTGTATCCATTAAAAACAGCAGGAATATCAATGAAGTCAATTCCATGCTTTTTGATATTTAATTTACGTTTTGTTTCATCCCATTCGAATTCCATGGGATAATTGTAGTTACATTTTGACGTTACGTCAAGCATCATAAACTTTTGGTTAGCATTTTTATCGGCAGAACGATTGAGATCACTTGCCCGCTGTGGCATTGCCTCTCAACGTCGAAGTGGCTATATGCCTGGATTTACGCCAGAAAAACGGCGGAGTTGCGGGTCAAGTGAATTGACTTGTTGCGCCATACCAATTAATTGTTGGTAATTAGTGTTGAAATGGCTTGATAGAAAAAATAGCTTTTATAACTCCATTTCTTTGAACATAATCCCGTCTAAACCATGTCTTAGAATTAATATTCCCTCTTAGGTTGGAATTCTCAGTAAACCTACTGGCATCCCACTGCTTATATTCTTCACGTCCATCTTTGTAGAA
>WFQS01000471.1 GCA_015486915.1 Desulfobacteraceae bacterium | reverse complement strand
GAACAATTAAATAGTATTTTTACTGTCTTAATGTCAATTTTTTTTCAAGCACGGCAAAATATCTTGACAGGGAAAAAGTAAGAATGAAATATAGAAAAGTAATTGTTATCCATATCTCAAAGGTTAAAAATGTGGCTGACATAAGTTCCATTCCCTGGAAGGTCAGTTCCTGTACTGAAATTACCGAAACAATAGCGGAATCTTTAATGGTGGAAATAAACTGTCCGGCAAGTGGTGATACAACCTTTTGAAAGGCCTGGGGCAGGATTACAAGCAGGAAAACCTGTGTTCCTGACAGTCCCATTGACAGCGCGGCCTCCCACTGCTCCTTTTGAATGGAATTGATTCCTCCCCGTACTATTTCTGAAATATAGGCACCTTCGTAAATGGCAAGAGCAATGACTGCGGACAGAAACGAATTAATCCTGTCGGGTTCTGCAAGTATAATCCCTATTAAATTCTGAATCGCATGGGGTCTGTTTCTCAGCCATTGATCAATATAAAGGCGGTCCAGAAACTGGCTCGATACAAAATAGTAAAATATAATAACCAGGACAAGGGACGGGATATTCCTTATGGTCTCAACGTAAAAACGGCTTGCAAATCGATTCAGCAATGACCTGCCTGATCCCATAATGCCTGATATGGTGCCCAGCAGAAACGCCAGCAGACTCGCCCACACACTGATTCTTATGGTGGTGAAAAAGCCCTTTAATAATATATTTGCTTTAAGATTGCCCGTTACAGGATCTCTGAAAATAAAATATCCGGGAATGGCCTTCCAGTCCCAGTGATAATCCAGCACATTTCCCATGCGGAAAAAGAAATACGATATTCCTGCGGCAAGAACTATGATGACAGCTGCATCTACAATGGTGAATTTATTGCCTTTCTTATTTAACAAGGCTTTCCCATTTTTTTGATTCAAACCAGTATGCTTTTTTGTCTTTAAAAAATCCCTGGGACTGTGTGTAAAGAATCCAGTTGTTAAAATAGTTTAAAGCATCGTAATCACCCTTGCGGATAGCAAATCCAATGGGTTCTTTTGTGAAATTTTCCTTTAGCGGAATAAATAACCTTTTTGGATATTTCAATGCATAAAATACCGGCATGGGAGCTGATGAAACAACGGCATACACCCTGCCGAGCACCAGTTCCTGCAAGGCCTCGCTTTCATTGTCAAACATCTTCAGTTTTGCATTGGGCATAAATTTTCTAACTGATATTTCTGCCGTCGTCCCCATTCGCACGGCAATGGTAACATTTTTTTTATTGAAATCAGCAAGGGTGGAAAATCCCTTTGCCTTTACCTTGCCTGCAACCATTGACATCCCTGAAAATTCATAGGGCATGGTGAAATTTACCTTGAGATTGCGCTTTGGAGTGATCCCCATTCCACCAATGATAACATCAAATTTGCCCGTTAACAGTGCAGGAATAATCCCTGACCATGAAGTTGGGATAAATTCAGCCTTAACTCCCATGTCATGGGCAAGTTTTTTTGCAACATCTATTTCAAAACCGATCAGCCGTCCCTGTTTATCCTTCATTGCCCAGGGCACAAAGGTTGACATGCCAATCCTTATCACCCTTCTTTTCTGTATTTTTTCAATTATACTTTCCTTTGACAGTTTATTTGATATTTCACCTGCAAAGGATATTGAAGAACAAAAAACAAAAAAAGTAACAAAAAATAAACAACATAATTTCTTCATATTTCCTTCCTTTAAGTAAAAAAAGTTATGAATTCTGTATTCTTTTGTCTTTTGCACAAAGCCTTAAATCACAGGTCCGCTCCGCCCCATGGCGGTTATTAATGTACAAATTTAATTTTATCCTCCAATTTTCTTATTAAAAAAGAGAGGCTTGCCGTGAGTAAAAGGTAGCATACTGCAACTGAAAACCAGATTTCAAACGTTAAAAATGTTTCAGACACAATTCTTTCTCCCTGCATGGTCAGATCATATATGGATATGGTGCTGACAAGGGCTGAATCCTTGATAAGTGATACACTCTGGCCGGCCAGCATTGGAAGTGCCTGGCGCAGCATCTGGGGTATGATCACCTTTATATAGGTAATGGGAACGGAAAGCCCGATGCTCTTGGCTGCTTCAAACTGGCCCTTTGGTATGTTAACAATTGCTGAACGTATGATTTCCGAAGAATATGCACCTTCAAAAAGGCTTAAGGCAATTACAGCCGAAAAAAATGCCGATATGTTCAATACAGGAGAAATTACAAAATAGATCACAAAGATCTGGATCAGCAACGGGGTGTTGCGGATGCTTTCAATATAAATCCATGATACAAGTTTCAGCATGGGAAAGGGTGACAGCCGGGCAAAGGCAGATAAAAAACCAATTACCATGGAAAGAAGAAGACCAATGGATGAGATCTTCAAGGTGACGATAAGGCCATCCACAAGCAGACCTTTTACAAGTCTGCCGTTTTCAAATGAAAAAAAATAGGGCCAGATCCTGTACCACTGCCAGTTATAATCAAGATTTTCATATCCCTTTACAAGGATGAAAATCAGTATTCCTCCAATTAATCCGTATTTTATAAATTTTCCTGAAACCTTCATTTGACATCCATCACTCTCTATATTTTTATGAAATCTGTCATTATTATCAAAATTAAGGAAATTCAGCAAATTTTATAAAATTTTTAAAAAATTAATTACCAATTTTGATCAGTTAAGTCGCCTGTCCGGCAAGGCATGGAAACTAAGGCATATAAGTATATGTCGTGTTTTTACAACGCTGCCGGACAGGATGAATTGGTTTCCAAAATGTAAAGT
>WFQS01000470.1 GCA_015486915.1 Desulfobacteraceae bacterium | reverse complement strand
GGGAGAAATAATATGTCCGTTGATTATCCTGATCATACATATTGCTCCGGCCGAACTAATCTGCCGGAGCAGAATGATTTTTTTAAATCAAACATGAGGCTCCTTAAAACAAATTTTCCAAATATATGGAAAATAATGAATAAAACAGGGGTGGAACCCGAGGGAAAGATTATTTTTGCTCCCAATGGTGAGCCAAATTTATGGACTGAGGATATAAATGGTAATGAGGTCTCTCTGCATATCCCTGAAAACCCCGGGGCTGAAATTAATGATATTGCCGGAACCGTTAAAGAGAATTTTGCGGGGACACTGATTATAACTGGTATGGGGCTTGGCTATTGTCCCGTATATATAATAAATCATCGTAAAAATTTAAGACATTTCGCAATTTTTGAGCCCAATGCCGGTATTTTTCTTCAGGCATTAAAAGTCATGGATTTATCAACCCTTTTTTCCGATCCAAGAGTTATATTAAGTATCGGTGAAAATCAGGATATTGCCGCTGCCATGGCACCGGCAATTAAGGCTTTGCAGTTGGAAGATATTCGGCATATAAAGCACAATCCATCATTCTCCCTTGATTTTCCAAAATATAATGCCCTTTATAAAGATATTAATAATTATACAAGTTCTGCTAATATTGAAGGCAACACCTTTTTAAAAATGGGCAATGATTTTTTTGTAAACAGACTGAAGCACCTTAACTCCATCCATCATGATTATATGTTTGATGATCTCAAAGGAAAATTTAAGGGGATTCCGGCCATAATTGTTGCAGCCGGCCCTTCCCTTGATATGAATATCCATATTTTGAAGCAGGCAGAAAATAAGGCGATCATTCTTTCTGTAGATTCGGCTTTGCCAACGCTTGTTGCCAATGACATAATGCCGAATTTTGTTACAACCATTGACCCCCTGGAACTTATTTTTGAAAAAGTTGCAAGTGTTGCCAGTCAGGTACATGATGTATCCATGATTAGCATGTCCTGGGCAAGCAGTAAAATGGCAAAACTTTTTCCTGCAGAAAAAATTTTCTGGTGTTTCGGAGGAAAATTTATAGAAAAATGGATGGCAACTCTTGTCGGCTGTAAGACTCTGACATCAGGGGCTACTTCAGTTGCCCATCTCAATCTTCAATCAGCCATCTGGATGGGATGTTCACCTGTTGTTTTTATGGGGCAGGATCTTTCTTTCTCCCGGTCAAAAAGCCACTCTTCAGCCATGACACTGCCAACTAAGGATCTCATTAATAAATTATTAAAAGATGAAAAAGATATCGTATGGCTTGATGGAATTGATGGCGGGAAGGTTCCTTCGAACAGAGGATTTCATGTTCACAAACGTTATTTTGAAACAATTATAAAACAGAGTCATGGATATTATATAAATGCTACTGCCCAGGGTTGCCATATTGAGGGTACAGAAATCATGCCTTTACAGGAAGTTATTCATCGATACTGCCAGAAAAAAATTAATATGGCACCAATATCCAACTTATCTACAGGCAAAGATCCTTCAGTCCTACGGGAACATATTATGAATAAACTCTGGAAAAAAGTTAAAACTTGCCGGCAAATTCAGAGGATGCTAAAGGAAACACAACTCCTGTTAACTGATCTGTTTAAAATATTGGATAAGCATGAAAAGTCAAAAAAGCAGTTTAAAAATCTAAATGATTTCCCAGTTACCTTTCAGCGGAAAATTACAAGGCTTGATAAAATAGGGAAAAAATTGGATAATGCAGTTGATATCTGGCCTTTGATGCAGGAGGTAACCATGGCGGGTCTTCGTAAGAGCGAACAACAGAAACATGCTATAGATCTGCTGGCAGATAATCCTGAGCTTTATATAAAATGGATGAAAAAAAGTCTTCAGCGACTGGATACTATTAATAAAGTAAGAAAAAAGTTACTTCCTTTATTACTGGATACTGTTAAGGAAGATATCAATGTTTTAGAATCAGAGGCAAAACTTTCATCAGCACTTGGCCGGCATAAAACTAAAGAAGAATACAGTATAAACCTGATAAAACTTGTCCGTCTTTATTTTGATACGGGCAATATTAACCTTGCTCAGCCATGGTTGAAAAAATTATCTGAAATTTTACCAGACTCAGGAGAAACAAATTTTTTTCGGGGTATAACTGCTGCACATTATACTGAATATGACAAAGCTGAATCTTTTTTTGATAAAGCCTGTAAAGCTGATCCTGCATTTATTACGCAGATAGAAGAGTTCCGCAGACGTCAGGGTGATGCTTATGTAAGATATGCACCTGTTTTTGATCAAGATGACAGAACAGTAGCAAGAAAACTTCTTTTAAAAGGCCTTATCTATGCGCCTGAACACAAAACGCTTAAGCACGAGCTTAAACTACGTGGAGATATGTCCATTAAAGAAATAAAACAACATGAAAAAACAGGAAAACTGTTTGAAATAGAAAATATGATTGACTCCTGGCTTGACGATTTGTCTTCCATCCGTGGATTAACTTC
>WFQS01000469.1 GCA_015486915.1 Desulfobacteraceae bacterium | reverse complement strand
ATATGGTGGTTCACCTTCCAGGGGGGAGAAACATTGTAATCGATTCAAAGGTTCCCCTTTCAGCTTACCTTGATGCAGTTGAGGCAGATAGTGAAAAAAAAACAAAACAATTTCTCAAACTCCATGCAGGCCAGGTTAAAGCACATATAAATAAACTGTCTTCAAAGGAATACTGGAAAAAATTTGCCCCTACCCCTGAATTTGTGGTTCTCTTTATTCCAGGGGAGAATTATTTCAGTGCTGCCCTTTCAATTCAGCCTGATCTCATTGAAAAAGCCATTGAGAAAAATGTGGTGCTGGCAACACCTACGACTCTTATTTCCATGCTTAAAGCTGTTTCCTATGGATGGAGACTTGAAAAAAGTGCTGAAAATGCAAAAAAAATAGGAAAGCTTGGAAATGAACTTTTCCACAGGCTTTCTTCCATGGCTGAAATTATGAATAAACTGGGCAGGGATATTGACAGGACTGCATCAACTTACAATAAAACCATTGGAACTCTTGAAAAAAGGGTTCTTGTGTCTGCAAGAAAATTGGCACCCCTTGGAATCTCTTCGGGAACAGGAAAAGATATTCCAAAAATTCATCCGGTTGAAACAAGAACAGGGAACATGAATCAGGATTAATAAATACATATGCCTTACAAAACAAAATCATCCTGTACATCTGCATCAAATGGCTATAATCCCATAATTATCAGATTTTCATTGATTTTTCTCATTGTATTCTCTGCAGTTGGAATCCTTTTCTTTAAGGGATGTGTCCCATCGGAAAAACCTGTCTCAAGATACAACTGCCTTAAAAAAACTAATATAGCAGATTTTCCTGTATTCCATGATCAGCTTGATTTTGCAGGACTTAAAAATGCCCTGGAACAGAGTTTATTGTATTTTAATAAAAAACCTGAGACAAAAAAAATTAATTTTGGAAAGGATATTTTCACTGCATCCCGGGTAAAAAAATCTTTACAGTCGTTTCTTTTATTTCTTCAGAAAAATCCATCCCAGGATGAGACAAACCGGTTCATTAGAAAAAACTATTATGTTTATAGTTGCGTTGGAAAAAACAACAGCCATAAAGTGCTTTTTACCGGATATTACGAACCTCAGTTTTCGGGAAGTCTTGTAAAGGATGATGAATATATTTACCCCCTTTACTCAAAACCCGATGATCTTGTCTCCATAAATCTTTCTCTTTTTTCAGACAGATTCGCGGGCACCCCGCCTTTAAAGGCAAGAATCAATAAAAACAATCATGCTGTGCCCTATTTCTCAAGAAAGGAAATCAATGATATTGATAATTTCAGAAAAAAGGCACTGCCCATTGCCTGGCTTAAAAGTCCCATAGACCGTTTTTTTCTTGAAATTCAGGGTTCAGGAAAAATCATGCTTAAGCAGGGGGGCTTTTTAAGGGCACATTATATTACAAGCAATGGCCGCAGATACAGATCCATAGGGCGATACCTGATAAATAAAAGGGAAATTGCAAAAAAAGATATGTCGATGCAGGCCATAAGGCTGTGGCTGGATAAGCATCCCAAAAGGCTGAGAAAAGTACTGAACTATAACCCCTCATTTGTATTTTTTAAAAGAGAAAAAGGCGGCCCGTTTGGCTGCCTTGGCGTTGCAATCACGCCAATGCGCTCCATTGCAACGGACAGATCATTTTTCCCCAAAGGGACCCTGTGTTTTATAGAAACCCGGGTTCCATTAAAGAAAGACAGGCAGCCCCCTGAAAAATGGGACAATTATTCAGGCTTTGTCCTGAATCAGGACACTGGAGGTGCAATTAAAGGCCCTGGCAGAGCAGACCTTTTTTATGGAGACGGGTCATATGCAGAATTTGCAGCAGGCCATATGAACCAGCCGGGAAGACTGTATTTTCTGATTCTAAAAGACAAATCACCTTTGCTTTAATTAATTTTCAGTCTGTTTCTGCAGAAAAAATGCTTTTTCGGATTAAATCTTGCAAATAATTTTTATTTTCTATAAAATTACAAAATTAATTTTTTAGCTCCTGTAGCTCTCCCGAGCTTCAGGGCTAATGTACAGGATCAGATTTTTTTATTGTTTTTTTAACAATGACAGAGAAAAAAGGGAAAAGATACAAATGCTTCCGGGATTTGCCTCAATTGTTGAGACAAAAATTAAAAATGCTCAGAAAAATGGCGAGTTAGACAACCTGCCCGGGGAAGGAAAGCCTTTAAGCTTTGAAGAGATCAAGGGGCCTGAAGAACTGAAACTGGCACATAAAGTTTTAAAAAATGCCGGCTTCCTGCCCCCTGAAATTGAACTGAAAAAGCAGATAGGACAGGTTGAAGATCTTCTTGAAACCATAGAATATGATTCACCTGAAAGAATACGAATACAGAAAAAGCTTAATTAC
>WFQS01000468.1 GCA_015486915.1 Desulfobacteraceae bacterium | reverse complement strand
TTCCATACTCGATTCCATAGGAAACACCCCGCTTGTGGAGATAAAGAAAATAAATCCTTTTAAGGGGGTAAGAATTCTTGCCAAACTTGAGTACCTTAATCCTGGCGGTTCCATAAAAGACAGGGCAGCCCTTTCTATGATTGAGCAGGGTGAAAAATCCGGAGAACTCTTTCCCGGAAAAACAGTGATAGAGGCAACGAGCGGCAATACAGGTATCGGTCTTGCTCTGATCTGTTCGGTAAAGGGGTATCCTCTTCTTTTAACCATGTCGGAATCTGCAAGTGAAGAGAGAAAGAGTATTTTAAAGGCAAGGGGTGCTGAAATTGTGTTAACTCCCGGGCATCTTGGTTCAGACGGTGCGATAGAAGAGGTTTACAGGCTTGGCAGGGAAAATCCTGAAAAATATTTCATGACGGATCAGTACAATAATGAGGCAAACTGGAAAGCCCATTATTATACAACCGCCATGGAAATATGGAATCAGACCGGAGGGGACATTGATTCCCTTGTTGCTTCCGTTGGGACAAGCGGTACCTTAATGGGGCTTTCACGGAGGCTTAAGGAACTTAATCCAAAGATAAGAATTATTGCTGCAGAACCTTTCTTAGGTCATGGAATTCAGGGCTTAAAAAATATGAAAGAGGCTTATCAGCCCGAGATATTTGATAAAAAACGTCTTGATGAAAAAATAAATATAGAAGATGAAGAGGCCTTTGAAACAGCAAGACAACTTGCGAGAGAGGAAGGCCTTTTTGTGGGAATGAGCAGCGGGGCTGCCATGGCTGTGGCCCTTAAAGAAGCTGAAAAATTACAGAAAGGAACTCTTGTTGTTATATTTCCCGACAGTGGAGAAAGGTATCTTTCAACCTCTCTTTTTGTGGTAAAGGATAACATTAACCTTAATCTGTTTAACACTCTCACAAAAAGAAAACAGAGGTTTGAGCCTTGTGTGCAGGGCAGGGCAGGGGTTTATACATGCGGTCCCACCGCCCACAAGAGAATGGATCCGGGACAGTTGAGAAGGATGATTTCAGCAGATCTTCTCTGCCGGTATCTTGAGTATCGAGGGCTTAAAGTAAAGCACATTGTCAATATCACGGACCTTGATGACAAAACCATCCGGGGATCTGAACTTTGCGGTAAGTCTCTTGCCGAATTCACGGGACAGCATATAAAAAATTTTAAAGAAGATTTAAAAAGGCTGGATATCCGTCCTGCAGAAGCTTATCCCCTTGTAACAGAAAATGTGGATGATATGGTCAAACTTGCCGCACGTCTTGTGGACAAGCAGGCTGCTTATGAAAAATTGCACTCACTGTATTTTGATATCTCAAGCCTTGATGAATACGGAGCTCTTTCAGGTGTGAACCTTGAAAATATGAAACTTGGCGCTACCGTTGACCTTGATGATTATGAAAAGGATAATCCAAGGGATTTCACCCTGCTGAAAAGAATACGCCTTTCAGAACTTAAAAGGGGAGTATGTGTTAAAACAAAATGGGGGAACGTCCGTCCTTCACTGCATCTTCAATGTGCTGCGATTTCCATGAAATTTCTTGGAGAGGGATTTGATATCCATACGGGTGGGAAAGAACTTCTCTTTCCCCACCATGAAAATGAAATGGCTATCTGCCGGGCTGTAACGGGTTTACCCCTTGCAAAATACTGGTTCCACTGCGAAAGTGTTAATTATGATGGATCTCTTGGAATCAAAAATCTGAGTGACATTAATCTTGACACATTAAAGGAAATGGGATGGGAAGAACGTGTTGTGAGATTCTGGCTTGTTTCAGGGCATTATAGAAAAAATCTTGTATTATCGGACAAGGGGCTTAATCAGGCAGAACATTCCCTTGAAAAGCTTGACAGGTGTGTTAATGCCCTTGGAAAGGTAAAAGATGGAAAGGTATTTAAAGATCTTGATCAGTTTTTATATGACCTGAAACATGGTTTTTTATCTGCCATGGATGATGATTTTAAAATTTCAGATGTCATTGCCCTGCTTTTTAAGGCTGTAAAGGATCTGAACGTATCGATGACAGCAGGAGAAATAGATGAAAAGGGCGCTGCATCAGTGCTTTCTCTTTTCAGGGATATTGACTCTGTTCTGAAAATTTTTAATTTTGATTTTAAAAGAAAATATCCGGCAGATATTCTTATGCTTTTTAAAAAAAGAGAAGATGCAAGAAATAAAAAAGACTGGGCCACAGCAGATAAAATAAGACATGAACTTGATGCCCTTGGCGTTGAAATCCATGACCGGAAAATATGAGCGTTAATGTGTGCGCCACTCATTTTTAAGGGTTGCTTTGTATCTTTTATGTGGACTATACTCAAAAAAGTTAAGGCAAAATAAATTGCTGCAAATTATAAAAGGTTATTAACTGTGAAACCGTTATTTTTCCCATTTACATATTTAAGAAAAAAAGATGCTGAAAAACTTTTAACCTGTTTTAATAGTTTCTCTTTTTTTACAACAAGCTCCAAAAAAGAATTGAATCTGGATAACCCCGATCTATTTAAAGATCCACGTGTTGATCCTGTTTTTATGGGAAAAGAGGAATTGCAACCTGTGATTGAGACCCTGAAAGAATATAAAAAATGGGCAATGCTGAATGATGGCAATATCGATTCTTTGAAAACTCTTTTCAGGAAAAAACCTTATTTTACAAGTGACACAGGTGTCGCAAACATAAGATCTGAAATAGGGAAAAGAAGTGAAGATCAGTCCCTGTCAAAACAGGATAAAACTTTTTTAAAAGACCAGGATTATCTTAATTCACTTTTATTTTTAAGGCTTGCCCATGAAAATGATGCTGAAAAAGAAGCAATTGAACTTAAGTTCCAATCTGTTGCAGAAGAAGAAAGAGAACTTTTTCTAACTGTAAGGGGAACAGGGGAAGTGAGTGATTCCTGTCAGGCAGTTAAAAAACAAAATTATGATCCAGGCCTTATAATGACGGAAAAAAGGTTGTGCGCATGGGTTGATGTCCTGCTGGAAAAGAGAAAATATTTTGATTTCAAAGAACCGCTTCTTCTTGTTACAACAAGCAGGGGTGTTGATGATTATTTTGATTCCATGCTTAAGGAAAATAATGGATTAAGTAAGCTTGAAAAGCTTGTATGTATAAAAGAACACAGATCCTGTGGCAAGAAGAGCTGTGACGAATATGCAGGATGCCAGGCTGAAATAACAGCAATATTAAAGAGAGTTATGTCCGGAAGGCAGTTTACATCAGAGGATATGAAAAATATTGATAAAGGAAATTTTTTTGATGTTGATTTGAGCCTTTACAGGTTTTCAGGTGCTGATATAAGAAATTTGCTTTGTTTTTTCCAAATGAAGAACAGCACAGATGACAAGTATTTAAAAGATGACCTGCCTAAAAATTTTTGTAAAGATGTCTTTGTATTTTTTATTGATATAACGGCATGAGATCGATTAGTGTGTATGTTTACCGGATGCAGCTCAATTTTTATACTTAATTGTAAAAAATATTTATTGTTACGTAACTATCTGTAATTATATTATATAAAGCGATTTTATATTGAATGGATGCACTTATTATTAC
>WFQS01000467.1 GCA_015486915.1 Desulfobacteraceae bacterium | reverse complement strand
ATAGAATCCATTGACATCGAGCCAATGCTGTTTCAGACAGGCTATCTTACAATAAAGGATTTTGACGGCACTCTTTTTTATCTTTCATATCCAAACGCGGAGGTTAAAAAAAACTTTAATGAAATTCTGCTGAAACATGTATCTGAAAAATCAGGTACAATATCGTTTGCCCAGAGACTTGGAAAATCGTTTAAAAATGAAAATAATGAGGATGTCAAATTTTACATAAACGCCATTTTCAATGACATTCCATATCCGCATTTTAAGAACGCAGATGAAAATTATTTCCATACAATCATCTACATGGCTTTATCTTTAATCGGATACAACACACAATCAGAGCTTTTAAATTCAAGGGGAAGGCTTGACCTTGCACTGATTTTTCAGGACAAGGTTTTTGTTATTGAGTTTAAATGCAATATGAGTGCTGAAACAGCAATAAACCAGATCAAAGAAAAAAAATATGCTGATAAATGGAAAAATAAAAAAACAAGAGCCATTTGTGTCGGAATAAATTTTGACACAAAAAGAAGAGAAGTAAAAGAGATATTGTTTGAGGAATAAATTTTATCAGAGGCCAGGCAGTGAAAGATAATATCCTCTATTACGATCCGGTTGAAGGTGTTTACGACGTCCAGGGTAAAAGCCTTGAGTGGGGAATAAAGGGGTATTTCTATGAGTAGCTTTGATGACACCCTTGCACTTGTAAACTATATCCCAAAGCAATAAGATAGCAGAACTTGTGAGAAAATATAGTTATAGTCTCTGTAACATCGGGTGGTTCTCTGCATATCCAGATAATATCAATACTTTTCAAGGAATGTCCTTTTTGAATAACGTCCCTGCCGGTTCAGCAGGAACTAATGGCTCATCTGCTACAAAAGCCAGATAAAGCATTAGTCAGATACCGTGCAGATATAGTTCATCAGCAGGAATTTGGCAAACCAAAAATAACATTACATATAAAAAAGGTAATACCTGAGAAACCTTGACAACTGATAATCCATAAGCTACTGAAACTTCGTATTTTATTTTTAATTGGGAGAGGTTATGTAATTGACGGGGCGGAGCTGTATCTGCTGATTTTTTTAAGGGGTAAAAAACATGGGGTATCAAAACAAACGCATCCTGGTTACAGGCGGAGCCGAATTTCTGGGCTCACATCTTTGTGACCGTCTTGTTGCTGAGGGGCATAATGTAATTTGCATTGATAATTGTTTACAGGCGACAAACACAATATAGGCCATCTCATGTTCCCGTCTGATGACCTGGATAAAAAAGTAAATTTTGAATTTATCCGGCATGATGTGACATTTCCTCTGTACATTGAGGTTGATGAAATCTATAATCTGGCCTGTCCTGCATCCCCGATCCATTATCAATATGATCCTGTTCAGACAACAAAAACATCCGTGCATGGAGCCATAAATATGCTGGGCCTTGCTAAACGGGTAAGGGCTAAAATCATGCAGGCATCCACCTCTGATTCTAAAAAATATTTTTAATCCTGAAATACTTGAGGCATCATTGGGTAATGTTTTTTAAAAAAACACACGAATCCACCAGTACCCTTGACAAAAAAAAATTATTCCTTACATTAAGTAAGACAGAACAAAAAGTAAGGAGGCAAAACATGACAATAGCAACACTTACAACAAAAGGGCAAGTTACTATTCCCAAGAAAATTAGGGAATCACTAAAATTACATACTGGTGATAAGATTGAGATTACTCTTACTGCAAAAAGAGAAGCTGTAATTAGACCAATCTCAAAAAAGGTAGATGATATATTCTGTATGCTACATAAACATGGGAGAAAACCAGTATCCCTTGAAGAAATTGACAATGCCATTAAAAATAGAATGAAGAGTAAATTCAAATGAAGGGAATTGATACAAATATTCTAATTCGTTTTCTGGTTGGAGATGATGAGAAACAAGCTAAAACAGTTTACAACATCTTCAAAAAAACTGAATTAGACAAAGAGGAACTCTTTGTTCCTTTGCTTGTAATTCTCGAACTAATATGGGTTTTAGAATCTGTTTATGAAATACCAAGAACTAAAATATTGGATTCAATTAGTGAATTACTTTTAATGCCAATTTTTAAATTTGAACATCAATCAGCGTTACAACAATTTACAAATGCTTGCCGAGGCAACAAATATGATCTTTCAGACCTTCTAATTGCTCACTCAGCAAAAACACAAGGTTGTGAAGCAATAATTACTTTTGACAAAAAAGCATCCAAATTTCAGTTGTTTGAATTAGCCAAATAATCACTATAAATTGGCCTTATACAATAAGTGCCTAAATAAAAATTACACAATCAAATTACAAAATGGGACTTATTGAGCCAGGCAACACAACTATGTGAAATCACAGAACAAATCATTTAACGCCGACCCGCGAGTATATGCGATTTTTCGATATTAACCCAAAACCTTAGCTTCGTTACCAACTGGTTGCCAAATCGTTGGAGGGCGGGTTAACTCGGTCGTTTTGTATCATGGTATAAAACAATGGCGATTAGGCAAACTTAAATCATGTTTCAAAGAATTGCCGGAAGAATTCATTCCCTTTATTCCCGATTTCAATGCGAAACTGTCTCAATTTATGTGAGCGCTATAGCACAAGAGAATCATAAAGCGGTTCCAGTCGGGTATGCCGGACCATTTTAACCTTTACCGTGTCAAGATCAGTAATTTTACAGTTTATAGAGGTTGTATCGACTTCAATTTTTTTGACAACTTTTCTAAGGAAGCTCAAAAAAGCATTTCAACAGGCTAACACCTTTGAGTATAATCACCTACCTCATGCATAGCAAGAGGTATGATGAAGCCCCCTCTAAGGGGGCACTGTGTTAGGAAAGCCCCTCAAGGGGCTATCTAAATCGTTAATATTCTAATGTTTATTATTTTGCTCTCTTATATATTTTTTTATAACTTCTTCATCAAGGCCCACTGTACTGGCACAATAACCCTTAGCCCAAAAACTTAATCCGGTCATTCTCTTGGTACCAAGCAACTCTCGATGTATCCTTATGGCACTTTTACCTTTGAGAAAACCAACTGTGTTGGACACACTAAATTTTGGAGGTATACTCAGGCAAAGATGAACATGATCTTTCATAGCATGACCTTCAAGTAAGTCCAAGCCTTTCTGACAACATAAATCTCTTATGATTCCCCCTATTTTCCT
>WFQS01000466.1 GCA_015486915.1 Desulfobacteraceae bacterium | reverse complement strand
GCCCTGTGTACTTTTTTTATGTAGCCAAAACGCCTTCCTGCAAGTTTTACCTTTCCATGACCGATAAAATCACTTTCAAATAAAATTATGATATTCATAAACTGACTGCCATTATCATTCCTGAAAATTTAAGGATAAAAATCATTATCTCCAATATTCTCAAATAAAAGCAGCCAGCCATGAACATTTTATAAATTTTCCGGTATTTTTTCCATTTATCGTTTTTTTGTTTTCACCACAAAACACACGGGCATATCAAAAAAAAGTTTCTATAATTCAAAGGTATTAATGGAATGAACAAGGCCAAGCTCAGTAATTTCTGCTGCTACATTTTCAGGTATGGGAGTATCTGTTTCAAGAAAAATTATATTCCTGTCTCCGTCATCTTCCCTTCCCACTGTCATGCGTGCGATATTGATTTTATTTTCTCCAAGGCAGGTTCCTATGCTTCCGATTGAACCGGGCTTGTCAATATTATGGATCAGGGACAGATGTCCCTCTGGTATAACTTCAAGACGGAATTTGTTAATTCTTATTATCCTTGCATCATCTTTACCAAAAATAGTGCCGGTGACCAGATTGGTCTGGGTCTCGGAAATAACGGTAATTCTTATTAAGTTTCTGTAATTCCCGCTTTCGCTGTTTTTTGTTTCACTGATACTGATTCCCCTGTCCTTTGCAAGAGCCGTTGCATTAACAGAGTTGATCTCGTATTTCACAAGTGGCGTAAGAAGCCCCTTGATCGCAGAAATCGTTACCGGTTTCAGTTCAAGATTCTGAAAATCCCCTGCATACTCTATTATAACTTCTTTAATGGGGCTGTCCGTCATCTGTGCCTGCATGGAACCCATTTTATCGGCAAGAAACAGATATGGACGTAATTTTTCAAGCAGTTCTCCGGTTACTGACGGAACATTTACAGCATTGATAATTGTGTCTTTTGTCAGATAAGCAATAATCTGATTTGCCACTGCAACTGCGACATTTGTCTGGGCCTCGCTTGTGGATGCACCAAGATGGGGCGTGGCAATCACCTGGTCAAGTGAAAGAAGAGGGTTCTCCCCTGGAGGTTCAGTTGCAAAAACATCAAGGGCTGCGCCTGCAACCTTTCCAAGTTTAATTGCATCAAAAAGATCGTTCTCATCAATAATGCCGCCCCTGGCACAATTGATCACCATCACCCCGTTTTTCATTTTAGAAAACGCTTCCTTGTTTAAAAGACCGGTTGTGCTTTCAAGCTTTGGCACGTGAATGGTGATGTAATCGGACCGTTTGTAAAGATCTTCTAAAGTAACACTTTCATACCCTGCTTTTTCAATATGCTCCGAAGAGATATTGGGATCAAAAATAATCACGTTCATTTTAAGCCCGTGCGCCCTGTCAGCCACAATGGAACCGATATTACCGAATCCGATCACACCAAGGGTTTTGTGAAACAATTCCTTACCCTGGAGTTTTTTCTTTTCCCACTGGCCGTTTTTAAGGCTTGCAGTACCCCGCGGGATGTTTCTTGTCAAAGCCATCATCATGGCAACGGCATGCTCCGCCGTTGTGACGGTGTTGCCTCCAGGGGTGTTCATAACGGCAATACCGTGCCTTGTGGCTTCAGGAATATCAACATTATCAAGGCCTATACCTGCTCTGCCGATAACTTTAAGATTGACTGCCGCATCAAGGATCTCCTTTGTCACCTTTGTGGCGCTTCTGATGGCAAGCCCGTGATACTGGCCGATAATTTCCTTTAGTTCTTCAGGGGAAAGACCTGTTTTGACATCAAGCTCAATTCCTTCGGCATTCCTGAAAATATCAAGTCCGGCCTCACCCATTTTATCACTTACAAGGACCTTCATTCTAATTCTCCTTTTTAAAAGATTTCATAAATTCCACAAGGGCTTCAACAGCTTCAGGTTCTGTGGCATTGTAAATGGATGCCCTGCATCCGCCAACTGATCTGTGCCCTTTAAGTCCTCCAAAACCCTCTGCCGCAGCTTTTGCTATGAAATCTTTTTCAAGATCCTCCGTTGGAAGACGGAATGTAACGTTCATCAGGGATCTGCTGTTCTTTTCAGCAGTTGCCCTGTAAAATTCACTTGCATCAATGAAATCATAGAGAAATTCCGCTTTACTGACATTGCGTTTTTCCATTGCTGCAAGACCGCCTATCTCCTCCTCAAGCCATTTTAAAATAAGCTGAACCGTATATATCCCAAAACAGGGAGGCGTATTATACATGGAGTTTTTAGATGAATATGTGGAGTATTTCAGCATGGACGGTAAATTCTCTTCCGCCTGTTTGAGAAGATCATCCCTTAAAATTACCATGCAGAGCCCTGCAGGTCCTATATTTTTTTGGGCTCCGGCGTAAATCATACCGAATTTTTCCATGTCAAGGGGACGGCTCATGATGTCAGAAGACATATCAGCTATAAAAGGGACACCATTTGTGTCGGGAAATTTCTGCCACTGGGTTCCCTTGATGGTGTTGTTTGAAGTTATGTGAACAT
>WFQS01000465.1 GCA_015486915.1 Desulfobacteraceae bacterium | reverse complement strand
TTGCAGAGCTTGAAAAGGAAATTTTTGCAATGGCAGGTGAAAAGTTCAATATCAATTCTCCCAAACAGCTTGGTGAGATTCTCTTTGAAAAGCTCAAACTTCCCGTACAGAAAAAAACCAAAAAAAAGACAGGCTATTCAACGGATATTGATGTATTGACAAAACTTGCCGAAGACCATGAACTTCCCCAAAAAATTTTGAGATTCCGATCCATTGGCAAATTAAAATCAACCTATTCCGATTCGCTCCAGGAGCTTATCCGCCCTGAAACAGAAAGGATTCACACTTCTTTCAACCAGACCATCACTGTAACGGGACGGCTTTCAAGCTCGGACCCCAATCTCCAGAACATTCCTGTGAGGGGAAAGGAAGGAAAAGAGATAAGGCAGGCATTTATCCCTGAAAAGGGCTCTCTTCTTGTATCTGCCGATTATTCCCAGATTGAGCTCAGGATCCTTGCCCACTGCGCCGAAGATGAAATTTTGATTGACGCATTTAAAAATGATGAGGATATACACACAAGAACAGCACTTGAAGTGTTCCAGGTGTTTCCCGATTTTATAACAGATGATTTAAGGCGCCAGGCAAAGGCGATTAATTTTGGAATTGTTTACGGAATGAGTTCATTTGGCCTTGCAAAGGAGCTTGGTATCAGCAGAAAAATGGCACAGACCTATATTGACAACTATTTTGCAAGATATTCAGGGGTGAAAAATTTCATAGACAACACCATAGCACAAACAAGACAAACCCGTGAAACATCCACATTACTTGGAAGAAAACGCCACCTTGCAGAGATAAATTCATCCAATGCAAATATCAGAAAATTTGCCGAACGGGCAGCCATTAACACTCCCATTCAGGGCAGTGCCGCAGATCTCATAAAACTTGCCATGATCAATATGGACAAAGCATTAAAGAAAAATAAAATGAAATCAAAAATGCTAATATCAGTCCACGATGAAATTGTTTTTGAAGTTCCCGAAAAAGAACAGGAAGCCTTGGTCAGCCTTGCAAAGGATGTAATGGAAAACGTGTTTGACCTTAAGGTGCCCCTCAAAGTCAATATAGGCGTTGGCGCAAACTGGGCAGAGGCGCATTAAAGGTGCACGGCTTGTTTTTTAAATATCATTCTTTTTATGTATAACTGCCATGAGGCAGATCTAAAGCCCCCTGTACGGCTTCACAAAAAAATATACAACAATGTGGAGTGACTGCATTTCCCATTTCAGAGGTGTATCATAAAATCTTCAAGTTCATCTATTGTAATGAGATCAACCCTGCACCGCCCTATATCTGAAAGAAAAACAAAATAAATCCTGTCTCCTGCCCTTTTTTTATCTTTTTTCATATTTTCCATTATTATCCGGGAATCCATATCAAAATTCACGGGCAGGTCAAATTTTTCAAGAAGATCTGAAATTTTCCTGCATTTTTCTTCCGTTATGAACCCTTTTTCACAAGAAAAAAGCGATGCTGCCACCATGCCCATGGAAACGGCCCTGCCATGGCCCGGATTTGTGATTTTTTCTATGGCATGTCCTATTGTATGCCCGAAATTAAGTTTTCGTCTTTCTCCCGCCTCTTTTTCATCCTTTTGCACGACAGCTGCCTTTATTCTGACGGATTCCGTGACAAGGTATAAAATTGTTTCAGGATCGAGTTTTAAGGCCTTTTGAAAATTCTTTTCAAGAAGATCAAACATTGCAGCATCAGTAATTAACGCATGCTTTATGATCTCGGCAAATCCATTGGAGATCTCTTTTTCAGGCAGAGTGTTTAAAAGCGATATATCGCAGATCACAAATTCAGGCTGGCAGAACAGCCCCACCATATTTTTGTATGAATCAAAATTAACGCCGTTTTTCCCGCCCACACTTGCATCCACCTGGGATAAAAGGGTTGTGGATACAAAGCCGAATTTTAATCCCCTCATATAGGTTGAAGCAATAAAACCTGTAATATCACATACAATTCCGCCTCCTATGCCGAGGATAAAAGTTTCCCTGTCAGCTTCAAGGCGGATCAGCTCTTTATAAATTTTTTTGCATGTATCAAGGGTTTTGTTTTCTTCACCCTGACCGATGATAATAACAGGGCAGTCGGGAAAATCGGAATAATAGTATTTCTTAACGGTTTCGTCAGTTATGATGACTGTTTTTCCATGGGGGAGATATCTTTCCACGTTTACAAGTTTTTCCCCCACATGGATTCTCGAAACACCTTTTTCTCCCTTAACACACAGGGTTTTCATGATTTTCCACCTGCTGCAGCGCATGTAAGGTCATGAATTTTATTTACCTTTTCCATAAGCAGTTCAAACTGAACGGGATAAAGAGACTGGGCACCGTCACTTAAAGCCTCTTCCGGTTTATGGTGAACTTCAATCATAAGCCCGTCAGCTCCCACAGCTGATGATGCAAAGGCAAGGGGCATGACCTGATCCCTGACGCCTGCAGCATGGCTTGGATCAACAATCACTGGAAGGTGACTTTCTTTTTTCACGGCAAGGATGACAGACAGGTCCAGGGTGTTTCTGCTGTGCCTGACAAAGGTTCTCACCCCCCTTTCACAGAGAATAACCTGCTCATTGCCCTCTTCCATGATATATTCGGCGGCCATGAGCCATTCTTCAAGGGTTGCAGACATTCCCCTTTTCAGCATTACAGGAATGGATGATTTCCCGGCCCGTTTTAAAAGACTGAAATTCTGCATGTTTCTTGTCCCTATCTGTGCAAGATCAGC
>WFQS01000464.1 GCA_015486915.1 Desulfobacteraceae bacterium | reverse complement strand
TATTAAATGCGTCCATTTGGACAGAAACAAATAATTTTGAAAGGAGGAAAGTGCTTTAAATAACGGCCATGAGGCCGGGCTGGTGGCTCTTAAATGGCCTCACAACAAAAAATGAAACTCTAATAAATAAAGGTGCTTTGAAGAAGTTTCATATAACAAAATGAGTTACCGCACAAAAAAATTACATAAAAAAAAAGAATGGCGCATAAATACAATTAATCCATTAACACGAGGAGATCAAATTATGAAAAAAGGCGAAAAACTTATTGTTGTTGGATGCAGTGGTGCTGGTGGACCTGCTGCAATGATGGCTAAGAAACTGATGCCTGAAGTTGATGTAACAGTCATTCGAAAAGAAAAATTTTTTATTGTACGGTGAGCGCTTCCCCATGTTGTGGCCGGTCTGGCCGCTCCAATGTCCATTGTTGTCCCTGACAAAAAACTTGAAGGTGCAGGTATTAATGTCTTAATGGATGAAGTAACAAAAATTGATTCTAAAAATAAAAATATAACAACAGCAGGCGGTAAAAAATTAAATTATGACAAACTGATTCTTGCAACCGGATCAAGCTCTTTTATACCTCCATTTGAAGGCAGGGATCTAAAAGGAGTTATGTCATTACGTGGTCTTGATGATGCAGAAGAAATAAAAGCCTTTATTAAAGACAACTCTCCTAAAAAAATAGTTTTCATTGGTGCAGGTTTTATTACAATGGAGATTGCTTCCCTTCTTTCTGCACAGAATCCAGGTGCTTTTGATATAACCGTTATTGAATTTCTCAATCGTCCTCTTCCCCTTATGCTTGATAAAGATATGGCTGATCTGGTTCAGGAGTATCTTGAAGAAAAAGGCCTTAAAATCCTCACGGGCAAGAAAGTTGATAAAATCCTGGGAGCAGACGGCAGGGTTACCGGTGTTGAACTTGCATCGGGAGAAAAACTTGAAGCTGACATGGTGTTTGTCAATGTCGGTGTAAGACCCAATGTTAAGCTTGCCGAGGATATAGGACTTGAGATAACAAGGCTTGGCATAAAGGTAAACGAATTTCAGGAAACATCCAACCCGGATATTCTTGCCACGGGTGACTGTGTTGAAAAAACAAATTACATCACAAAAAAGCCTGAGGGTGGAAGGTTAAGAGGTCCTGCAGTGGTACAGGGACGTCTTGCAGCCAAACGTCTTGCAGGTTACGATATCAAATTCCCCGGAGTACTTAATGCAGGTGGATGCCAGATGTTCGATCTTGTAATCAGTGCAACTGGTTTCAGTGAAGAAATGGCTGAAAAAGAAGGATTTGAAACAGTCTGTGCCACGGTTGATTCAAGGAGCAAACACGGAATGATTCCAGGGATGAAACCGTGGAGAATCAAGCTTATTTTTGACAGAAAAACCCAGAAAATTATAGGCGGTCAGATTGTCAGTCATGCTGTTCCGCCGGCAAGGGAAATTGATGCAATTACAGGATTCATCATGGGTGGAAAAACCGTTCCTGAACTGACCATGTTTACATCGGCCAGCAACCCCGACATTTCTTCGGAACCAAGTATGGAACCAATTGCAATTGCAGCTGAACAGGCTTTACAGAAATTGAAATAAAATACGGGGCAGTGCCATATGCACTGCCCCGCATTTAATACCTTTCGTAAATATTTTTAATGATAATCATGTGTTCCAAGGACAACATCTATCCCAAAAGCATTTTGAAGCATTTCAGCCTTTTCCTCCGGGGTTGAGTACGGACACTCCGGTTTTGCACCAACCATACAGGATGACAGATAAATTTTATCGGGTTTAAGCTCAGAAACTTTTATGGTCATACCTGTATTTGGAACCATTGTGCGGCCGGGGCACTCACATTTAACAAATCCAACGACCTGGGACTCTTCATCAAATTTTCCCTCTCCCAAGGCAGCAGCTTTAAGGCATCTCCATTCCCCGGGACATCCATATCCGGCATCCATGTATGATCCGCATCCTATTACAACTACTTTTTCCATTATTTTCTCCTTAAATATATTATAATCTTACCTTTCAAACTCAGGCCTGGTCAACGACATGCAAAAAACAACCAACCTGAAAAATTAAGTTATAATGTTAATATCCGGCAATCCTGTCGGTTAAGTGAGATACTCAACGACAATCTTTTCCGTTAATTCCACAATAAATTAATACATTCCTGCCGATAAATCCATAATAATTGAACATAATTTCAAAAAAAGGAAAATAAAAAATCAACTTTTTAATGGTATCACCGGATATTCACAGCTTTGCTTTCCTTCTTTTATTTTAATAACCATTCTTATTGATAAATATATCCTGGCGTAATACACCATACCTGTTAAAACACGCAGGCAGAGTCATCAATATGGTAAGCACCACGCTGATTATTGTACTTGTTACAATTGCGACCATGATCATAATCTGGTATTTAATCGCAACCTCGGGGTCTGCACCCCCAAGAATAACTCCTGTCATCATGCCGGGCAGAGCAACAATACCCATGGTCGCCATGGCAGCAAGAGTCGGTTTTAAGGCAAGGTTAATGCTCTCCCTGATATATGGCAGAAGTGCCTCATACCGGGAAGCACCAAGGGATAACACATACAAATACTTTTTTGTATCATTCCTGATATTTTTATAAAATGTACTGATACCCACTATATTGCCCCTGAGAGAATTACCAAGCAGCATGCCGCCAAGGACAATGAGATATCTTGCATCAAAAATATTATCAATTGGAATAACCACAATGTTCAGATACATAATAACAGCAAAAGTGGCAATGGAAAATGACAGAAAGCATGGGATTACAATTTTACTGATTTTGACGGCAGAACTTTTTACGGCAGATAAAACAGCCACAAGAATCATGACAATTAACCAGGAAAAATTGATTAATGTGTTATTCCACAAAAAAAGATATTTTAAAAAAATCCCGATCAAAACAAGCTGAATTGTCATCCTCGCTGCGGAGTAAAAAAGAGATTTAATTAAACCAAGACCGTAAACCAGACTCAGAATAACGGGTACGGCAAGCAGAAGAAATGTCAAACCCAGTGAAAATACAGAAAGATCTATGGTTTCCATTTACCCTCCTCAAGGTTAAATATCTTTACACCGGGACTGTCAAGCCATATGGAATCATGGGAATTTACAAGGCATGTCCACTCTTTTTCCTCCACAAAATAATCCACAACTTTCTGCTTAAGATGCCCGTCAAGGGAGGAGGTAACCTCATCAAGGAAGAAAATATCCCTTTTAAGAAGAATTGCAATAACAATGGACAGGCGCTGTCTTTCACCGCCGGATAGATCCCCTGTATTCTTATCAGGAATATCTCCTTCAAGTTCGAAATAAGTTAAGAGCTCATCGATTTTTCTTTCATTGAAATCCAATAAAGCATTTGCCTTAAGACCTGAAACAAAGTTGAACAATTCTGCAACTTTTCCGTCACCAAGGCTTACATCCTGATCAATATAGGCAACATCTTTACGAACATCCCATACGCTCTTTTCATCAACAAGCTCTTCTTTAAAGAAGATTTCACCGCTGTCAGGGTCTGTAAATCCTAAGAGCAGATTAAATACAGAACTTTTTCCGGAGCCGGATTTCCCCGAAAACACAACCTTTTCTCCCTGATTTATTTCAAAGGAAAGATTGTTAATTATTTTTTTACCATTAAAGGACAAATCTACATTTTTGAATTGAATCATGATAATCCAAATTATTAGCATGGAAGCTGAAATTTTTTCGCACAAAAAATAAAATGCTGTCAATTTGCATTCTATTTTTTTATAACTGCCATGAGGCCGAGCTGAACTGCGTTACAGCACCTTATAACACCATACCGCCGTCGCACACAAGAGCCGTACCAGTTGTGAACGAGGCTGCATCCGAAACAAGGTACAGCACGGCTCCTGCCATTTCTTCAGGTTCTGCATATCTTGCCATGGGAATCTGGGTTAAAGCCTTACTGCATATTTCATCGGAAGAGATGATTGCACTTGCAAATTTTGTATCGGTTAAACCCGGCAGCAGAGCATTTACCCTGATTCCCTTTGGTGCAAGTTCCATGGCAAGGGTCTTTGTCATACTTAAAAGAGCAGCCTTTGTGGCAGAATAAACCCCCTGGTAAAGTGCTGGTTTTACGGCATTAACCGAAGAAACATTTACTATTGCCCCCCGGTCTTTCATCAGGGGAACAGCATATTTTATCATGAAAAAAGGACCTTTAAGATTCACCTCAAGCGTTTTGTCCCATATGGACTGATCAGCCCCGATCATCTCCCCGAAATACGGGTTGGCCGCAGCATTGTTCACCAGAATATCAATGGAATCGTATGACTTTAAAATATCATCATACATCGCTTTGATCTGATCAGGATAACCTGTATTGCAGACCATTACATCTGCCTGTCCGCCTTTTTCCACAATTTTTGCTGCAGCAGCTTCAAGGGTCTCAGCTCTGCGGCTCACCAATATGCACTTTGCCCCGTACCGGGCAAGTTTTTCCGCAATTGCAAGGCCTATTCCCCTGCTGGCACCTGTTATAACTGCTGTTCTTCCACTAAGATCAAAATCTTTCATTTCAGTTTCCCTCTATTTCTATCTTTTATCATTAATCTTTTTTTCTCAACTCATATTTAAGAATTTTACCAGTGGGATTTCTCGGAAGCGTCTCAACGATTTCTATGAACTCAGGAACCTTGTACTTTGCCACCTTGTCTTTTAGATATTCTTTAACCATTTCGCCTGTCAATCTGCCGGATTCCAATGGTTCAATAAAGGCTTTCACCCTTTCACCAAGTGCCTCATCGAAAACTCCGACAACTGCCACGGCATTGATATCCGGATGTGACTCAAGCACAATTTCAATTTCCCTTGGGTAAATATTCTCACCCCCGCGGTTAATCATATCTTTTTTTCTGTCAATGACATATAAAAAGCCTTCTTCATCGAGATATCCTATATCTCCGGTGTGCAGCCAGCCGTCAATCAGGGTGTCTTCCGTAGCTTCAGGATTGTTCAGATACTCTATCATTGTATTGTTTCCCCTGACACACACCTCGCCTTTTTCTCCTGCAGGAACAATTTTATTGTCGTAATCCATGATCTCAATTTCCTGGCCGGGTAATGCAAGTCCGCATGATCCGGGTTTTCTTTTTCCCATGGGAGGATTAACGCTTGAAACTCCTATGGCTTCTGTAAGTCCGTATCCCTCGATTATTTCAACATTAAATTTTTCTTTAAATCCCCTGATCAGATCAACGGATAAAGGTGCTGCTCCGCTGAAGGCAAATTTTAATTTAAGATTTGGCATATCTATGGTGGAAGCATCTATTGAATAATAAACATAATTATACATGGCAGGCACTCCCATGAGGACGGTAACCTGATTTTCAATGATTGAAGGCCAGAAATCAGCAGGTGAGAAAGCTTTTCTGATACAGATTGTCTGACCCATGAATGTAAGTGGATATGTCCACACTCCAATTGGATTAATATGGTACATTGGAAGCAGGATCAGCATGGTTTCATTTTCCGTTGGTACAAGCCCTATTGTTGACATGCCGCAGCATGTATTTAACTGGCCCTGGTTTGACAATAAAATCCCCTTGGGAAGTCCGGTTGTCCCGGATGAATACAAAAGCAGAAAAGGATCGGAAGGGGCTTGGGGTACCAGTGTTTCATCGGCAGGATACTTTTCTAAGATATCCGAAAGATTCTGCTCTGCAATATCAAAATTGTGTTCTTTTTCGGTTTTAACTTCCACAAGAACAGGTCTGTGGCTGGCAATCTCAAAGGCACGGGAGAAAAATTCCATGAATTCACTTGCCACAAACACAATTTTGGGCTTTGAATCATCAAGAACATGGGCAATTTCCGGTCCCTTTAAAGCAAAATTTATTATTCCGGCTATGGCACCAAGCTTCTGGGCGCCAAACATTGTATAGTAAATTTCAGGAGAATTTGGGATCATGATGGAAACAACATCACCCTTTTTCACCCCTTTTTCCTTTAGATAATTGGCTACCCTGTTTGCACGTTGATTTGTCTGTCTGTATGTTATTTTCTGACCATAGTAAAGTACATGATTTTTTTCCGGAATTTCACCGGCTCTTACAGTGAACATTTCAGCCATGCTGTCAAATTCAAGGCGTTTACCTTTAAGGGCAGGAACATCAGCAAGCTTATGTACAGGCATACTTATTCTTTTTGATTTTTCATTCATGATCATTTCCTTTATGTTTACCGGTTTATGATTTCCGTATTTTCAATGATATGGAAGTGTATATTCCATCTTCACAAATTTATAATTTAGATGCTTCAATCACCTTAATAGCTGTCTTTTCAAGACTTCTTACAACGTAAATCAGCATGGCAAATCTCTTATTATCGGTGATTCCGTTAAAATAACGATAATAGATCTGCTGGGCAATCACGGCAAGTCTGAACAAGCCAAAGCAATAGTAAAAATCAAATTGTTCCGTGTTTCTGCCTGTTTTTTTCCCGTAGAAATCAACTATCTCCTGCCGGGTCATGGCCCCTTCAAGATTAGTGGGCATGGTCCTGATCACCTGCATTTCATCGGGATCATTTTTTTCTACCCAGTAGGCAAGGCAGTTACCAAGATCCATTAAAGGATCACCAAAGGTTGCCATTTCCCAGTCAAGCACTCCAATTATTTTTTCAGGCATTTCAGGGTGAAGAACAACATTGTCAAGCTTGTAATCATTGTGCACAATTGCGGGATATTTTGTATCACCAGGCATTTTATCTGCGAGCCAGTCCATTACCGGTTCAAAATCCGGTGCATCTTCAGTTTTTGCCCTGCGATACCTCTTTGTCCATCCCTCAACCTGGCGGCGTACATATCCTGCGGGTTTTCCAATAAAATCAAGACCGGCTTTTTTCACATCAATCCCATGGATATCCACGAGAAGATCTGTAAA
>WFQS01000463.1 GCA_015486915.1 Desulfobacteraceae bacterium | reverse complement strand
GGGGTTTAAACTAAAGAGGTTAAACCTGTCGTTCAATAATGCCGTAACGGTGAAATAAGAAAATGATTAAAGAGAAAATGCCAGGGAACATGGTTGTTCATATTATCATGTGTTTTATATTTTTTATTATGTCAGGCTGTGCTGTTGTGGGACCTGATTATAAGACAATAACTCCTGATGTTCCTATAAACTGGCATTCCGGCTTAACGCATGGTTTGACATTATCTACGGCCCAGGATGATAGCATATCTCTGACAAAGTGGTGGATTCTTTTGAAAGACCCGGTGCTTGCGCAACTTGAACAGAAAACCCTTAGAAATAATTTAAATCTGAAAGAAGCTTTTGAAAAAATAAATGAGGCAAGGGCATTAAGGGGGATATCTTCTTCAGATTTATTTCCCGTACTTGACGGAAAAGTTTCAGCCACAAAATCACGCTCAAGTGAAAATGCCGGTACAGGGCAGGAAAGTAATTTTTACAGGGCAGGACTTGATGCAGGCTGGGAGCTGGACCTGTTTGGCGGAGTGAGAAGAAAAATAGAAGCTGCCGATGCCGATCTTGAGGGGTTGAAATACTCTTATGAAGGGGTAATGGTCAGTCTCACTGCAGAAGTCGGTTTAAATTATGTTGATGTCCGTACCTTTCAGGCACGTTTAAAGGCTGCACAAGGCAACCTTGCCGCCCAGCAGCACACTTTTGATCTTAATCAATCAAGATATCAGGCGGGTCTGATTGATGAGCTTGCAGTACAGCAGTCCCTTTATAATCTTGAACAGACCCGTTCTCTTATTCCTCAATTGGAAAACGGGCTTTCAACGTCCATGAACCGTCTCGCGGTTCTTATTGGCCGAAAACCCGGAAAACTGGAAAAAAAATTATCCATGGCTGGATCTGTTCCTGAAATACCTGTCAGCATTGCCGTTAAAGTCCCTGCCGAGGCCATGCGCCAGCGGCCTGATATCAGGCAGGCTGAAAGGGAATTGGCAGCAGCAACTGCGAGAATCGGAGTTGCAAAGGCAGATCTTTATCCAAAATTACGCCTTACAGGGTCCATAGGCCTGGAATCAGTGACAAATGATAATTTTTTAAAATGGGGCAGTCATACATTCAGTACAGGACCGTCAATCTCCTGGAATCTTTTTGATGCCAATGCCATCCGCCGTAATATTGATGTGCAGGATTCCAGGGCCAGACAGGCATTAATTCATTATCGATCCACTGTTCTTAATGCCCTTGAAGAGGTTGAAAATGCACTTGCTTCCTTTGCAAGGGAACAGGAGCGGCGCAAAGCTCTTTTTCTTGCTACTAAGGCTGCCAAACGTGCGGTTGTGGTGGCAGAGGACAGTTTTAATGCCGGCCTGATTGATTTTTCAAATGTTCTCGATGCCCAGCGTTCACTTTTGTCATTTCAGGATGAACTTGCCGTAAGTGAAGGCACTGTAGCAAGTGATCTTATACGCCTTTATAAAGCTCTCGGCGGTGGCTGGACTTATAAAAACAAATAAAATATTAAAGGATAAATATATGTTCCCAGACAAAAATCTGTTTCCCGATAATTTCCACAAACGGCTTTATCTTGGTAAGATTGATTATATTAATGCATCTCCTGTTTATTACGGGCTTGACAACGGATTAAGGCCTGACTGGCTTGAAATGATTGAGGGGCCTCCTGCAGTACTCAACAAAATGATAAAACAGGGCAAACTTGAAATAAGTCCTGTTTCAGCAGCTTTTTACGGCATGAATCACAGGGATTTCCTTGTCCTTCCCGACTTCTCCATATCTTGTAATGGCAGAGTTTTAAGTGTTATACTGATGAGTAATTTTCCAATTGACAACCTTGATGGAAAAAATATTGTATTAACGGAAGATTCCGCAACTGCAGCTGCACTTGTGAGGCTTATGTTAAATGGGAGAGGGATAACTGCAAATTTCTCAAAAAAAAGGATAAGAAATATAAGTGATATCCCTGAAAGAACTGATGCCGCTCTTGTTATTGGC
>WFQS01000462.1 GCA_015486915.1 Desulfobacteraceae bacterium | reverse complement strand
ACATAGTTCGACTATGCACCTGTCATCACGCCTTGAAAACGAACAAAAATACTGCACAATATACGTATATTATTTTCTTCCAGTTCCCTTAAAAGGAGAGTCCATGTTTAAATCAAAAATTTTTCATAAAACCATGCTGATTGTTACAGGCTTAATAGTCGGATATATTGCAGCGGTATTTGTGTTTGTCCTGCCGAAAATAGACAAAAGCATACAGAAGCTCGAAGAAAACAACGGTAAAGAAGTGTTAAACAAGGTAGTAACAATCACAGAGAATGTCAGCGCCGATCTGCAGCGTTTTAAGCAGACAGCCCTTCAGCGCCATAAGGATGAATTAAAAAATCTCACTGACAGTATATGGTCAATCACAAAAACAAAATACGATCAGTCAAAAATTGAAAATGTTGGAGTGCTTCTCAAAAACAGGACAAAAGAACTTGAATCCATGGCATATGAAATATTTTACAAAAATCAGCACACAATGCCACGGGAAAAACTAAAGAAAAAAATAATAAATTTTATCAAAAATTACAGGTACAATAATGGAGCAGGCTATTTCTGGATAACTGATTTTAAGCCGAGAATGGTGATGCATCCCGTAATGCCTGAATTAGATAATAAATATATGGGAGACTTTCATGATTCTGACGGTGTATATCCTTTTAATAATATGGTCAATGTATGTAAACAACATAAAAATGGCATAGTAAGATATAAATGGCTTAACCCGGCATCAGGTGTTGTGGAAGATAAAATTTCTTATGTTTTTACATTTCAGCCGTTTGACTGGATAGTGGGAACCGGCGAATATTACAGTGAGTTAAACAAAAAACTCCAAAAAGAGGTGATAGAACTTGTTAATAAAATCAGGTACGATGATAATAACTATTTTTTTATCAGTGATTATAACAGCGTTTTAATATCACATCCATATTTACAGGGAAAAGATTTTTCCCATGTAAAAGATATCCATGGAAATTTAATTGTTCCTCCAATGGTGGCAATTGCCCGGAAAAACGGAGAAGGTTTCACAAGCTACTGGTGGAAAAAAAATAAAAAAGATCCGACGATTTATGAAAAGCTTTCCTTTTCAAAAAATTTTCCCCAATGGAAAATGGTTATCGGAACCGGAGTTTATATTGACGGTATTGAAAAAGAGATTAAAAAAAGAAAACATCAGCTTTTTGCTCAGCTTAAAAAAATCATGAAAAATACAAAAATAGGTAAAACCGGATATATCTATATTTTTAACAATAAAGGCAGAATGCTGATACACCCAAACAGTAATATTGAAGGAATTGATTTCAGAAAATTAAAAAACCCGGGTACAGACCATAATATATACAATGACCTTGTTAAAGCTGCGGCAACTACAGGAGAATTAAGATATAAATGGGACAGACCGGGTGACAAGGGGCATTATATCTATGATAAAATATCATGGATAAAATCTGTTCCAAGTCTTGGTCTGTATATCGCATCATCAGCCTATATGGATGAATTCAAAGACTCATCAAAAAAATTAATAAAAGTGATAATTTCATTGAGCATATTTATTTTACTTATATCACTTGTCATTAGCAGTATATTTTTCAAAAAGCTTTTACACCCGCTGTCGGATCTGTCAAATCTGGCCAATAGTGTCATAAAAGGCGATTATTCCATACGGGCTGATATAAAGACCAATGATGAAATAGGTTTTTTATCAAAAAATTTTAATAAAATGGTGGCGACCATTGAAGATAATATTCAAAATCTTGATATGAAAGTAGAAGAAAAAACAAAAGAACTTGAAAATTTAAATAATAAACTTGAAAAAGCCAAAAACAAAGCTGAAGAATCAACAAAGGCAAAATCGGACTTCCTTGCCAATATGTCCCATGAGATCAGGACCCCCATGAACGGAATAACTGGTATGACCCAGCTTGCACTGCAGACGGATTTAAATGATAAACAGAGAGATTACCTGGAGAAAATAGATAATTCTGCGAAATCACTTCTTGGGATTATCAATGACATACTTGATTTCAGCAAAATTGAAGCAGGCAAATTAAAAATAGAAAAAACTGAGTTTAACCTGTTTAAAGTCATAGACAGCGTGATAAATCTTATTGAATTCAAAGCCCATGAAAAAAATCTTGAACTGATAGTAAGTTATGGGGCTGACACAGGCAAAAAATTTTATGGGGATCCTTTAAGGCTTGCCCAGGTGCTGACCAATCTCATGGGAAATGCCGTTAAATTTACCGAAACCGGTGAAATAGGAATATATATACATAAAATCAGTGATAAAATGTTCAGATTTGAAGTAAAGGATACCGGTATCGGCCTGAGTAAAGAACAGCAGGAAAAATTATTTCAATCATTTTCCCAGGCAGACGGAAGTACCACAAGAAAATACGGAGGAACAGGTCTTGGCCTTACAATCTCAAAACAATTGGTTGAGCTCATGGGCGGTAAAATCTGGGTTGAAAGTGAAAAAGGAGTTGGAAGCAGCTTTATATTTGAAATTGAACTGATGGCACAGAAGAATGAAAAAAAGACGTTTAAGGTGTTTAACGACAAAAAAATCTTAATAGTGGATGATAATAGAACATGGCATGATATTTTAACAGGCATATTAAGAAACTTCGGGATAAAAACGGATTCAGCATTAAGCGGGCAGGAAGCCCTTGAAATGCTTTATGAATGTAAAACAAAGTATGATGTAATTTTAATGGATTGGAACATGCCGGGTTTAGATGGTATCGAAACAGTACATTGTATTAATGAAATGTGCACAAACTGCAGCAGGAAAAAAAAGTGCAATACAGAACTGCCAAGTACAATTGTCATGATCAGTGCGTTTCGACAAGAGAGTATAATAAAGCTTGCAAAAAATGCCGGCATTGACATATTTCTCCAGAAGCCGATAAATCCTTCACTTTTAAATGATATATTAAGTGGCATATTCTCAGATGAAACAATCAATTACAATAATGTTCCGGCTCAAGATAAAGGTCTTAAAAAAGAACTTAAAACCCTTAAAGGCAGTAAAATGCTTCTCGCAGAAGACAACACCATAAACCAGGAGATAATTTCAGGTTTACTGGAGGGAAGCGGAATAGATATAGATATCGCATCCAACGGACAGGAGGCGGTGGAAAAATTTAAAACCGGTAAGTATGACCTGATTCTCATGGATATCCAGATGCCGGTTTTGGATGGAATAAGTGCCGCAGAAATTATAAGAAAAGAAAATAAAAATATTCCCATTTTGGCGCTTACCGCAAATGCCATGAAGGATGATGTTGAAAAAACCCTGTCAGCAGGTATGAATGAACATCTGAATAAACCCATTGAAGTTGAAAAACTCTATGAAACTCTTTTAAAATATATTGATAAAAAAAATCAAGCTCCGGAGAATCATGAATTAAAAGATAAAAATCAGGACAATAATACTGATTTTAATGCAGATTTGTCAAAGGATAGTGAACTGATT
>WFQS01000461.1 GCA_015486915.1 Desulfobacteraceae bacterium | reverse complement strand
TTTGATTCTCCCCAATTTCCTGTTTGTTTTGACAGGAATTTAAGCAGTCAGGAACTATCGTAAAATTTTAAGGGAATAACATAAAAGGTGAAATTAATAAAAACAAGGGGCATTAAAGATGCCTCAATAAAAATCCCAGGCTCAAAAAGTATATCACACAGGGCCATGATCTGCGCATGCCTTGCCAATGGCAGATCTTTAATTAAAAATATTCTGAAAAGTGATGACCTTTTTTATACCATTGCAGGCCTTGAAGAAATGGGGGCAGTGATCAAAGAAAAAGAGAATAATACTTTTGAAGTTTATGGATTTAATGGAAAACCAGGATTATGTGATAGAGAAATTTATCTTGGAAATTCCGGTACATCCATGAGGCTTCTTGCAGGGACTGCATCCCTTGGAGAATCAACTTATGTTCTTACGGGAGATGAGAGAATGTGTCAACGTCCCATGGGCGGTCTGATCAGTGCTTTGAAAATGGCTGGTATTGATGCAGATTCGATTCATGGGAATGATTGCCCTCCCGTGAGGATAAACGGAAAAATGAAAAAGGGCGGGAAGATTATTCTCGATTGTTCCAGGACAAGCCAGTATCTTTCATCTGTTTTGATCATGGGCGCTCTTCTGGAATATGGCCTTGATATTGAGCTGCCCGGTCTTCCGGTTTCTTCACCTTATATTGATCTTACCATAGATATTATGAAAAAATTCAATGTTAAAGCTGAAAAGATAAATGAATTAAATTATCATGTTTCAGGGCACCAGATGTACCAGGCAAAAGAATTTATTGTTGAACCTGATCTGTCCAATGCAAGCTATTTCTGGGCGGCAGGTGCTGTTACAGGGAAGAGAATAAAAGTTGAAAATATACATAAAAATTCATTACAGGGGGATTTGAGATTCCTTGATATTCTTGAACAGATGGGGTGCAGGATAGTTTATCATGCAGATGGAATAAGTGTAGCAGGAAAAAATAGTTCCAAAGGGGATCTTAAGGGTGTTGATGTTGATATGTCTGATATTCCTGACGTTGTACCAACCCTTGCCGTTGTTGCATCCTTTGCCAGGGGAGAAACAATTATCAGAAATATTGCCCATCTTCGGGAAAAGGAGTGCGACCGTATTGATGCTGTTGTGTCCCAGCTTACAAAAATAGGAATTAAAGCAAAACAGGGAAGAGATTTTTTGTCAGTTACAGGCGGTGCTATGTCCGGTGGGATTATTGAAACATTTAACGATCACAGAATTGCCATGGCCTTTTCCATCGCAGGCTTGAAAGTACCGGGGATTACAATTGAGAATGAGGAATGTGTTGGAAAATCATTCCCGACATTCTGGGAAGTGTTTGATGCACTTTAATAAAAATATTTACCTGATAGGATACAGATGCACCGGAAAAACAACAATAGGGCGGGAACTTGCCGCCATGTCTGACTTTTTGTTCCTTGATATTGACAAAGAGATAAGAACACAAATGTCCATGTCCATAGTTTCAATAGTTGAAAATCACGGGTGGGAAAAATTCAGGGAAATTGAAAAGCAGATTCTGTTTAAAACAGATAAATTGAATAGTCATATTATTGCAACCGGCGGGGGGATAATAACCCTTGATGAAAATGTCCAGTTCATGAAAAAAAACGGGATTGTTATCTGGCTTAAGGCTCCGGTAAATATTATTATCCGCAGGATGATGAAAGATCCCGAAACATCCGGTCTGAGGCCGTCCTTAACCGGAAGGACAATTGAGGATGAAACTTTTTCCGTTTTAAACCGGCGTATTCCCATTTATATGAATGCATGTGATTTTGAATTTGATACATCTGAATTGTCACCTCGAAAAATTGCAGAAAACATAAAACGGAAAATTCATATTCTATAACTGCCATGAGGCAGATCTGGATTCTCTCATACAGCCGCTAAGAATCAAAGATTCTGACAAATATAGGGTCGAAGACGCGTAGCCAACTCTTATTTTAAAAAATATAGAAAGGAGCAAAAGCAATGCCGGGCAGCAGTTTTGGTACTATTTTTAAAATAACAACATGGGGGGAATCCCATGGAAAGGCAACGGGAGTTGTTGTGGATGGATGTCCTCCCGGAATTGAACTTAACGAGGCAATGCTTCAAAATGAACTTGACAGGAGAAAACCAGGTAACCACGCAGCTTCCACATCAAGGAAGGAACCTGATATACCTGAGATTCTTTCGGGTGTGTTTAATGGCCTTACCACCGGAACTCCAATAGCAATCATGATAAAAAACAGGGATGCAAATTCCCGTTCCTATGCTGCAAATGCACTATTGTTCAGGCCCGGTCACGGAGATATCACCTATAAAGCAAAATATGGAATTCGTGACTGGCGTGGCGGGGGAAGGGCATCTGCAAGGGAGACAGCTGCCAGGGTTGCGGCAGGAGCCGTGGCCAAAGCTTTGCTGTCACAGTATAACATAGATGTTTTTGCTTATACTCTTGCTCTTGGCGGAATAAAAGCTGTACATTTTGATTTGGATGAAATTTATAGAAATTCATTGCAGTGCCCGGATGCACAAGCTTTTAAATTAATGGAAAAAAGAATAAAACAGGTAAAAAAATCAGGTGATTCCATTGGGGGAGTTGTTGAAGTCGTGGCTGCAAATGTGCCCCCGGGTCTTGGAGATCCTGTTTTTGACAAGCTTGATGCTGATCTTGCCAAGGCCCTCATGGGAATAGGTGCTGTAAAAGGTGTTGAAATCGGAGCAGGATTCCATGCTGCAGAAATGACAGGGTATGAGAACAACGATCAGATAACGGAAACAGGCTTTGAGACAAATAACTCGGGCGGGATTCTTGCGGGAATATCCAATGGTGATGAAATAATTGTCAGGGTGCATGTAAAGCCCATACCCTCCATTTTGCGTGAGCAGAATACAATGGATGAGAATGGAGAACCCCATGTCATTTCAACAGAGGGCAGGCATGATGTGTCAGCAGTTCCAAGGATTAATGCCGTCTGCCGATCCATGGTCAGTCTTGTTCTTGCCGACCATATATTAAGGCAGAAAGCAGTACAATGCCGCAGTTCAGATCAGCTTCATGGCAGTAATAAAAATAAGAAAGCAATAAAGTGATTATTGATAAGATAGGTATAATAGGCGGGAAAGGCAGTATGGGTGTCTGGTTTAAGAATTTTTTCGAAACCACAGGCTATGATGTTATGATTTCGGATCTTGACACTGAAATAACGAACAAAGAGCTTGCATGTGAGTGCAGTGTTGTTATTTTATCCACTCCCATAGACGTTGCCATTGAAATTGTATCAGAGATAGGCCATCTTTTAAAAAAAGAACAGATCCTCATGGATTTCTGTTCACAGAAAGAGGATATTGTCAATGCAATGGTCAAATATTCGAAATCTGAAGTTGTTGGTATCCATCCCATGTTCGGCCCTTTTACTGATTCTATAAAAGCCCAGAATATAATTTTATGCCCGGGAAGGGGCAGTACCGGTTTTTCCTGGGTGAAAAAGATTTTTTCCATGGCAGGTGCAAAGGTGACCGAGTTTGATCCTGCTGATCATGACAGGCATATGGCCCTTGTTCAGGGGCTTACACACTTTATCACCATCTGCATGGCAAGAACTCTTCAGAAGATGGATCTTCATCCAAATGAAGCCTTTTCCATTTCAACCCCGATATTCAGGATAAATTCAGATATCATGGGAAGACTGTTTGCCCAGGATCCTGACCTTTATGCAACTCTCGTGGGAGAAAACAGATATGTAAGCGAAGTGCTTGACCTTTTTTTTGATTCCATTGCAGAGACAAGAAGGTCAATCCTTGACGGCGGACATGATAAAGGAGTGGAGTTTTTAAAGGATATTGGAAATTTTCTTGGAGATTACAGGGAGATCGCTTTAAACAGGAGCAGTAAGTTTTTAAATATTTTATTTGAGTAGAGTATTTTTCATATGGAACAGACATAAGGGAACTTCCAAAAAATAATTTACGCATCCTGTTTGCCCTTTTGCCCGTTTTCTCTGTTGTGATAACAGGCACATAGTTCGACTATGCACCTGTCATCACGCCTTGAAAACGAACAAAAGTACTGCACGATATACGTATATTATTT
>WFQS01000460.1 GCA_015486915.1 Desulfobacteraceae bacterium | reverse complement strand
GGCGAATATGAAGCACTTCCCAAAATTTACATGATAAGGATCGAAAATTTTATAAGTTGAACGAGATTGCTTGTCTTCCTGCCCATCTACTTCGTTGCATCAAAGGCCGAATACGTTGAGTATGCAACCTTTAATGCGCCTTGTACATGGGCCGGAATTCTGCGCTATTTCTGTTCAACTTATTTCATCTCCGATCCTAAGGTCGAATTTTTACATCTATTTTAAAGCTCTATCCTATTACTATTTTTCATATCTGACTTCAAAAATGCATTTCTCTCTTTTTCTTCGACATATTTATCTGATTTCATGGAAACAACTTCAGCATTTAAAATTCCACCGTTTTCAACAATCAGGTCCTTGCATTTAACTTTTCCTTCACAGCGCCCGGTTGAAAGTATGATGAGCTCTTTTGTTGCAGAGATCTCTCCTCTGAAACTTCCACCAATGGTCATGCTGGAGACCTTTGCATCTGAATCTACCTTACCTTCCTTTGCAATAACAACAATCTCTCCGTCTATTGTCCCTTTAAGGCTTCCCTTTATTATTAATTTTCCCCTGCTCGTCAAAGAGCCGTCAATACTCAAATCTCTATCAATAATTGAAAGATTTATCCTGTTTTTACCCTTTAACATAACATCTCCCAAAGCAGATTCTCTGCTGTCCGAATGAAAACCTACCATTAAAGGCGAATTTTTATTTTTCGGTTAAACACACTATTTAAAATCGATGTAAAATCTGCCAATTTGTTTATTACGAAGTGTTGTTATTACTTTATAATGCTTACCCTTTTTATTCAACGAATACCTTTTCATAAGAACATCTGTTGAAGTATCAATGGGGTACCCCCTGTCTTCACCTGTATTGTTTCTTGGATTTCCTATGAACCCCTTTAAATTCACCACCAGCTCCGAAGGATCAAGGCCGTCTGCAACGGCATCCTCAATCTCAAACTTATCTCCCCGGCAAAGTTCAATATGATCATTATTTTTGATGATATACCTTTTCCCATTTATATTAACCCTGTACATAACAGAAGAAAATGATTTTTTTAAATCCGGTGATTTCTTCACAATGAGGCCTTTCTCCGTGCTGCCCTTACCGGGGCTCCTAAAATCAAGAAAAACACTGCCACAGGGATAAAAGTCCTTTTTAATGGAAATTCTTGTCTGCTCCGTAATAACAATTTTTTTATGCATGTCGTTGAACCTGCTGCCAAATCCTAATACGTCAGCACTTAAGCCTCTTTTATAATTCGCTTTGATATCAATAATTTCAATTGTATCTCCCCTTGATATTTCGAGATGCTGCATGTTTTTAATAACAATTGGAAGGGCGTTATTAACAGAAAGGACCATATATTGAAGTGCCGGTTTTTTCAGATCAACACCCGGGCTTTCCGGTACGATATCAAGCAATTTCATAAATTCATTAATAGCATAAACAGGCTGCCTTACTTTCTGTTCCAGGGGCAGTGTTTTTGTGGATTCAATACCAAACGCCGGAATTTCACATGTATAAAGGGCATAATATGTGGCAGACTTTCTCTGCTCCTTGTGAATCGAATTTTTTGCCCTTGTCCTGTGGTTGTTAAAATGGAATAGATATTTCTGATTTTTAATATGGGAATTAAGTTTTTTAATCACCCTTTCAGCCATATTTTTGAGATCTATTTTTATCCCCCGGTTTTTGTCTTCAAATATATCTGTATCCGCTATAATGGACTGACCGAATCTTGCAGGATTTATCATTGATGTTTTCCATTGCGGAGAATAAATCCCTGATCCTTCATGCAGATTCAAAAGACAGTCACTCTCGTGTATTAATTGTTTTAAAACCTTCACAACCCTGGCTTCATAATCGGTATTGGTATTATCGGCAAATTTCCTGTTCATATCCTCATTAATATCCCGTCTCTGCTTTAGGATGGAAGGGAAATTAGCCCTTGGTACCACAATCAGATTGCCCTTCTCAAGTGATAAATCCGCATAAAAATCTGCAGCAAGAAAACCTCCTGGCTCATCCCCCTGAATACCCCCTATGAGAAGCAGGGTTTTGCCGGGAGTTCTCCCATATACCCTGTAAACATGGAGTTCATGCTCAGTTCCTTCATAAAAAACAGTATGGGTTTTCTGTGCCATGGATCGCTGTGCAATAAAAAAAACAGAAAAAAATCCAATAAAAAACAGAAAAAATGATTTATTTTGCCGGAATACGTCCAAATTCATTTCCCATTGCCTTTCTTTTTTAAAATATTTATTTCTCTCATTAATATGAGTTTATTTTTAATATATACAAAAACAGAAGCTTTTTTAAAGGAGTCTGAAGCAGCATCACTTTTAATCCTGAAATGTACCGCCTTGAAACGTGCAATGGAAAAATACTGGCCTCTTCCGGGAACAGCAGGTTTTCC
>WFQS01000459.1 GCA_015486915.1 Desulfobacteraceae bacterium | reverse complement strand
CGCGTATCCAGTCCCGGGTTATCGCTTGCCTGAAATTTATTATTCAAAAGTTCCGGATTCATTTGGTAAACCTCGTGCTAAAAGTATATTTTACAAGCATACATTAGATAATGATCGTTTTTTTTATAACCGCCATAAGGTGGAACTGGTGGCTCTCAGACGGCCTCACAATAAATAATAAAAAAATAGCAACTACACTTGTTTACTGTATCCTAACAGTTAGGTAAACTAAGATCAAACCAGATCTTTTGTCAATTAAAATATACCAAACGACTAAATTGTCAGAGTTTATCGATACCAGCCGTATTAAAGAATAATTTTAAATTGCCCCGGAAATACAAACTGAATTATACCTCGATAATTACACATACCAAGAGTCCTATTAAGAAGCAATATAACCTTTGAAGATCCTTATCTGCTTATATCTGTCACTGCTCCCGCGAATTTTATCATATCCAAGATAGCTGCCGCGATGAAGTTTAACCCATTGTTTCTGTGAAGTAATAACAAGAATAATTTCAAGATCAATACCTATAACACTTAATAAGGGAAATATAGTTTCATTGAGTCTTTTTTTTATTTCCTTTGGCCATGGATAATCATTATTGGTTAACTCTTCATCACTGAAAAGTGTTATTGTTCTGCCCGGGACCATAATACCTGTTTTATTCCCGAATACAGCATTACCGCCAAGTATTGCATGTCCGAGTTTCAAAGGTTTCATGGAAATTTTTTTTGGAAATAAACCTTTTTCAACCCATACTTCAAGTTCCGGGAAAACCAGTCTGAATATCCAGTCAAGAGTGGAACATGATTTTAAATCAAGCATCTGCAGATAACCGGATTTCATATGTTCAAAATCAATCAAATCGTTAAGATTCAATTCAGGATAAACATAACTGAAAAAACTATGCATCATGGAATGATCAAAATATCCGATAAATTCATAAAACGATTTAACATCCATCATGCCTTTATCGATGAATTTCTGAAAATAGTTGGGTAAAGTCCCCTGGGCACTGAGAAGCCCCATATTCAGTATTATGGTAACGTTTTTAACCGGTTCATGGTGGAATAAAATCTTTCGGATCAGGCCAGCTTGGGAGCACATAGTATTATAACTTTTAAATATGATCTCATCCGGCATATATCCAATAAAGAACAGCAGCCTTAAAAGGGATATTATATCAAAATTATGTTTTTTTTTTGATATTTCAGCCTCAATTTCATTTATACTGTGTGCATTATTTATTTCGGCGAGGTTGTGTTGCTTAAGCTGTAAACTATTCATGTATATTACACAATATCTTCAATATTGATCAATATTTCATCAATGGCAAGATTGATCTTCATCATTTCTTCCAATGGACAGGGGCTTTCATTTGTACTGTCAAATCTCAGATTAAGAAGTTTTTCCAATTCATGCATAAGATCGCGGAGAAGCTCAAGATCATCGCCTGAAAAACGATCATTGATTGATTCCATGACCTTCATATAAAGAATGGCATGCTTATTAAGACGTAAAGAATTTTCCGCTCTTTGATCATGGTGCTCAGTATTTTTTTTATTCAGCCATTTGCTGCGCAACCTGTCCGGAGAAAAAAGAATATCCAGTTTATCTGTCACAGCATTTTACCTCAAAGATATTCAGGTTTTAGATTTATAAGAAAGAGCTCACTTTTGACAACGTAACTGATGCTCTTTTAATTTCCGTTGTGAGGCACAGTAGCGCAGTCCAGGTCTGCCTCATGGCAGTTATAAGAAAGTTCCTGACAGACCAAAGTAATGGCAAAATAAATTTTTTTTCAGTCATTAATTTTTATTTAACAATTGCCCGGTGAGTACTCTACAGCCCAATATATACTCTGTATCAAAATTCAGTTAACACATGCATTAAGCAAAAGCAAGATGTTTTGGAGTTCTCATAATCTTCTTGACAAGCAGCCATTACCTGACATAAATCATTTGTTCAGGTCTTACTTAAAAAAACTGAATGCAATATTCAGGTAGAAGTTGCTGGGCGAAAGTTGCGTACTGCTGAAAATAAAATATATCTAAAATAGAATAATTAAGGAGAAAGTATGCCTGACCCTATTGATCCTGTCAAAGCATTTGAAAAAAGAATTGATCCGTATCAGGGGGGAGCAAGTGCAATCAAAAATCCCATGGGAATTGAAAGGTACAAGGAACTTTTCACGACTCACCGTAATCCCGCTCCAAGGCAACTGGAGTTTGATGTGGCTCTGTGGTATGCAGATCTGATGACAACTTTGGATGTTGAATGGAAAAATCTCATGGTGCGAAGGGTATTTACCCTGCTGGCTTTCGGGGGATTAATGGTGGATAAGGGGACAAATGCAGAAACACACGACTGGCGGCCATGGGCTCTTGACCAGATCCCGATCTGCAGCGCAATTTCCCATACGGCAAGAGTAATGGTATGGCTCCCACCGGGCAATGGTGCTCCTGAGTTCTGGAACTGGCTGTGGGCAGGACATGAACCCCAGAGACGGGGCTTTGCCACCCATGGTGTGGAAGAAACTCAAGCAACTGAAATTTATCCTGATGTCTATAAGGGATGTAAGGAAAATAAAAGTAAAAGCCCATGCAGGCACTACTATCTGAATCTTGTTCTCGGAGGCCTTGGAAATATTAATCCCGTTTCAGGGAATCTCATCGAAGATACCGGTCATCATGGTCATTTGTATCTTGCAGTTTCAAAAAGGGCAATAAACGGCAGAAAGGTTCTTTTAATAGCTACTGAACAATCCGCACCATCGGATTGTGAGACAAATGCCAGCGGCAGACGTTTATATAGAAATAAAATAACCCAGTTAAAACGGGCAGCCAAAGGAGTTCCCGATCAATACGGGGGTAAACACGCCCTTGGAGGACACAGCAGATTTTCTTCTACAGGCGGTGATGATTTCGGTTATAAAGACAACCCATCAGCCTTGACAGATGCAGGTTATGGCCCCACAAGAGGACATTATCTCGACGGTATGTTTATTGATCTTACAGGACCAAGATTTAATTTTATCAAAACCATTGATTTCCAGCCACGCCATGTTGCTCTTACCGGTATTCCTCCCGTTGATGGAATTCCGCCTGCTCAAAGGCAAAGGCCTCAAATTGTTACAAAGCTTCCCTTTCAGCAGATACCGATAATTCCCCGGACAACGGGTAAATTTTTTATACAAAAAAATAAAATCAGTGATTTCCTGATTGTATGCCTATGGTCATTGGGAGACGGGGTGGCAGATTCAGCCTTATTATGTTTATGCTGCCATGAATACAAAAAAAATCCCACCAAACGAAAAGCTTCCTCT
>WFQS01000458.1 GCA_015486915.1 Desulfobacteraceae bacterium | reverse complement strand
GGCACTGTTGCGCAGTTCAGCTCGGCCTCATGGCCGTTATATATTTTCAGACTTTCCGAAAATTGTGTTCCAGACTCCATCGGGGCAGGAGTGGGCAATAATTTCAACAGGCTTTTTTTTGAGCTCTGTGAAAATTTTTTCAGTTTCACTGTTTAGAAGACCTGACAGGATAAAATATTTCTTATCTAAAAATTTTTTGTCCTTTAGAATATCCTTCATTATATCATAGTGAATATTTGCTATAACAAGATCGGCAGGTATGGAAATAAAATCCTCTGCCCTTGCCTGTATTGGAATAATTTTATCCTCAAAGGAATTCAGCCTGACATTATTTAATGCTGTTTTAACTGCAAGAAGGTTAAAATCAAGGGCAAGAATTCTTTCACATCCAAGTGCGGCTGCACCAAGGGATAAAAGCCCTGTTCCCGTTCCAATATCTATCACCCTTGAAATGTGCTCTTCAGTACATATCTGTTCGATATATCCGAGACAGTCTTCAGTTGTTGGATGTCTGCCCGTTCCAAACACCACACCCGGATCAAGCAGAATCTGTTTAAGATCAGGATTATTAATAAAGGGAATTTTCCATGGAGGAGATATTGAAAAAACACCTGTTGTATATGATTCTATTTTGTCCCCGTGCCACTGTTCACAGGTCATCTCATATTTGTCAATAAAATTAAGATCAGGATTTTTTTTAATGAGATTTTCCACAAAGCTGTCATCTAAGGGAGATGAGAAAAAGAGAAAAGAATATCCGTCTTCTTCCCAGTTTCCTATGAAATTTTCCCATGAGGAGATTGTTTTATCTTTTTGGGGGATACCTTTAAAATAGTATATATAAAGATTTTCATAAGGGTTTGTTGTAAAAGCTGTTTTATCCATTAAAAAAAACCTGTTTGATTATTCATTAATTTTGATTATTCATCTGTTCATTAAATGATACCGGTCATTAAACAAGGCCGGGACTTCAATGTAACGTTCCCGGGACAAATCTCAGATTGAGAATTTATCACAGCTCGGTTTTGTGATTTATAATATAATCGCCGATTTTTTCAGCGGAATCCCCAAAAAGATCCTCTATTTTTATAAGGTTTAAAAGCTTGTCATCCCATGGGATACTGCCAGATTCAAGTACAGTATCTTTTATCCTTGTATATTTGCCGCCAAGTGCTTTAATCCTTTTCAGCAAAGAGACCTGCTCCATTTTTTTAAATGAAACATTTAAGGAAAGAATATATTGAATGGCGTTTCCGGCCATTTTAGCAGATGATGTGCCCTGGGAAAATGAAGCTGACGACGGTGATGAAGCTGAAGAGGAATATGGCCGAGCCGTTGATAATGGGGGCGTAAGCACCGGAATAACAAGTATGCTTTTGCCGTCTTTCCGTCCCCTGCCTATATAAACGTTTCCTTCCTTTACAATGATATTTTTGGTTCCTTTAAGCTTGTGGTCAGTTTCAACCCTTGAAGTTGCCGATTCAAGGGCACCGGTTTTCCTCACTATATCAATTCTCGTTTCTTCCACAGGTTCGCCAAGCAGGTTAAGCCCGGATATTTTATATAACAGTCCGCCCTTGATTTCAGCGATTATTTCCTGGAGGTTCTTAATAACAAGAACGTTCTTATTTGTAATCTGGGAGATCAGTATCTCATGCAGCGCAAGTTCGTTAAACAGAACACCTTCAAAGTGCTCTATTATCCTGCTTGTGCCAACTGTGACTGTTTTTGCCTGGTGTTTTATGGCATCAACGGGTCTTGCCATTGTATTTACCGCTTCGGCCATGTTTTTAAAAAAAGCCTCGAGCATATTTGCAGGGGTTCCTTTTTTCCCGAAATCGATTTCAAAATCGGAAACAGGAAGTCTTCCTGAAAGATATTTCAGGATAAGTGTGATGTTTGCAACATTGTCAAGGCCCATGATGGCTGCAGGAAATTTTCTTTCCCGTCGTCTTTTTGAAAATTCATTGTAAAATCCGGCGATTTTCTCCCTGAATTTTTTTTCCAGAATGATCTCATAAATATCATGGCCCATGGATCTGTATTCTTCTATGAGGTCCTGGATCTCATTTCTTGCATTGTACATGAATCCAGAGCCCTCGTTTATTGCAAGGGCTGCGTAATATCCCCATATATGGCCCACAAGGGTGTTTAAAACAGGGGCAAAATGTTCCCTTGTACGGGGAATGCGGAAAATATCACTGCTGTACGGGTTAAATCTTTCTTCTCCCTGATCCGTTATCACAACGGGAACAGCCTTGTGTGCATTAAATATTGCAGTGTCCTTTATAATATCACCAAGGACACTTTCCCTTGTTCCTGCAGCACATATGATGATCAAAGGTTCAGATGAAAGATCTATATGCTTTTTATCTTCAACAAAATCGGAAGAGATTGTTTTATAGCAAAGTTCACTGAGCTTTATCCTTATCTCATCGGCACTTGTTTTATTGGCTCCGCTTCCAACGGTTGCCCAGAAATTTTTGGATACGGCAAGACGTCGTGCAGAAGCGCCTATCTGATCTTTCATGGCAAGGATTTCCCTCATTTTATCGGGCAGACTTATAAGTTCGTTGATCTCTTCAAAAATGAATTCAGCGGGTCTTGCCATTGTGATGGATGCAATATAGAGCCCGAGAACGGCTCCTGCGGCAATCTGTGAATAAAAGGCCTTTGTGGATGCAACGGACATTTCAATGTCCCTGCCGCTGCTTGTATATAAAACCCCATGGGTCTTGAATGTAAGATCGGAATCCCTTCTGTTCACAATGGCAAGGGTGCGGGCGCCCCTTTGCCTTGCCATATCAATGGTTTTGTTTGTATCAGTTGTGGTGCCGGACTGACTGATGGCAATAACAAGGTCTTCTTTCATGGATTCCGTGTCTTTTTCATCTTCGTTTATGGAGAATCCTGAAAGTTCAGATGATTTCAAGGCGCGTATCTCAATGTCTGCATCTGCAAGGTAGAAGCCAAGAATATCTGCGCATCCCCTTGCAGCAACGCCTGCCGTTCCCTGGCCGATAAAACATATTCTTTTGATTTTCTTTTCTTTTAATTCCTGCTCAATGAATTCCGGGACAACAGATTTGTCAAGGGTTATTGAATACATACCGGTATCAGGGGATGTTTTCCATTTGTTAATCAGTGTTTTTTCAACTGATCCCGGGGCTTCTGATATTTCCTTTAAAAAATAGTGGGGATAGTCCTGGCGGTCAATATCCCTTGAGGTTATTTCACTTGATTTTATATCATCACTTGTTATTTCAACGTTAGCCCCGTCATAGGAAAAAGATCTGATTCCCTCAAGTCCTCCATCTGACATCTGGTTTAAAATAACTATCTGTCCATTTTTTTCACCGTCAAGTTTTATAAAATTCTGTGTTTCCTCAACAATACCGTAGAGTTCCGATGCGGTGATGTAATGATCTGCCCCAAGTCCCACAAAAAGAGCCTGGCCGCTTCCCTTCTGGGCAAGAAAAATTTTTCCCGGTGCAAGGTCGGTATGCATGCTTATGGCATGGGAGCCTTTAAAATCATTTACGGCAAGCCTGAAGGCCTCCTCAATTTCATTTCCCTGTTTCAGGTAGTGGTCGATCTGGAGCGGAATTATCTTTGTATCCGTTGTGATTTCATTATTTATTCTGCCGTATCGTTCTTCATATCTTTCTTTAAGATCAAAATAATTATCAATATCTCCGTTAAGGCTTACGTGGATTATCCCGGCTTTTTCGATCCGCTTGTCATTGGGCTGATTATCTGCAGGATGGCAATTTGCCTCTGTAATGTCCCCAACCGAGGCCCATCTTGTATGGGCGGATATTGAACTGAAATCATAGTCCTGTTCCGTTAAAACCTGCAGTATCTGGTCGTTTCGTATCTGGTTTCTTAAAAAAGATATATTATCTCCAAGTGCCCCTATTTCAGCAGCACATTTATATACAATTGCAATGCTTACAAGGTGATTTCGATTGTTTTCCCCCCCTGCACCTGTTTCATTAACAGTGTCATGTATGGTGATACTGTTATTTGTCAGTACGGTTCTGTTTGTTCTCTGTTTGAGATCCGTTGACAGGCCCGAATCGATAAGGGCTCTTCTGAACTTTTCAAAATTTTCTTTTGTAAACACAAATAAAAGTGAAATTCCTGCAGAATCCCTTCCCCTGACTTCAAGACGGTCCAGGCTGTTTAAAACAGCATTTATCCGTTTGAAAGTTTTGTATTTTTCTTTATTCTGCCTCTGTTCATGCCTTGTAATAAGACCATTTATCCTGTGTATATTTTCAAGGACCTCTCTTTTGATGCACCATACGGTATCCTCCAATGAATCAATCCGCCGGATACATGTTTCAACCTCTTTTGCACCAAGATCCGCCATTGCTTTTTTTAAATGATCTTTTTCTTTTTTTATGGCTGCCTCAGCAGTGGTGATATCATTTATAAGCATCTGTTCGCTGTCTTTATCAAAAAACAATTCTAAACAGGACTCTTCTGTTTTCAAAAGCATCGCTTTTTCCAAAAGCAGGCAGAGTTTTTCTTTTCCTCCAAGATAATTTTTCTGCAGAGGGATTTTGTTTTCCATGCAGTATTCAAGGGAATGAAGGGAAATAACAGAAACAAGATGGTCAATGGACTGCATGTCGGACAGGCAGGATGATCCTGTCTTTTTCCTGCCCTTAAAGGCGACAAGAGCCGAGATTCCGCAGCATAATCTGTATGGCATTAAAGGAAATAAAATAAGAGAATTTTCTTCTGCATTATTTATGGATTTGCCAAATTCAAGCTTTAAGGATAAAATTCTTTTAAGCTTTTTTTTAAGTGTTCTTTTTATTTCAGATAGAATTTTTTTATGATGCATCATTGTCTTTTCCTTATCTAATGGAATAATAGATGTCGGGTCATGGCCGTTATAAGGTTTTTTGTTCTGAATCAAAATAAAGTGTAAAATATTTTTTAATAATCATTCTGCCATATCTTGCAGCCCTTGTACCAATATATTTCCTGTGCCCCACTAAAACTGCAAGGGCGATCTGTTCTTTGCTTTTTTTTGCCCTGGCAAAGCCTGTGAACCAGTCGTACTTTACACTGTGGCCTTTATTGTAAATTGAGCCAGTTTTCCCTCCCAAAGTAAGTTTTGAAAGAATACGATCCCTTTTGAATCCGCGGAATGATTTTTTTGCAGTTCCCGTTGTAATGGTTTTTTTCATCATTCTCATCACAGTTTCTGCCGTTTGTGCATCGATAATCCGTGGGCCGGTTTTTTGTGCTCTTCTGTAAATTATTTTTCCATGTGAATTTTTAACTTTATCAACAATAACCGGTACAGGTTCCATACCTGAATTTAACATGGTTCCGGAAAGAACAAGGGCAAACATCGGTGATATTTTTGTTGTTTCATTAAATCCGCATCCCACTTCAGCCCATTGATATGGGCGGTCTGTTATCTTTATACTTCCTGTCTTAAAGGGGAAGTCCGATTCAATGTGTTTGTTGAATCCAAAAGCTGAAGCGTATTTCTGCAGTGTTTCTCCACCAAGGTATTTGGAGCCTATCCTGCCGAAAACAGGGTTTATGGATTCTGCAAAGGCATGGGCAAATGATACTTTTATGGTGTATTTATTTTTTCTTTCTTTCAACTGCCTTTTGTAAAGGGTGTATTTCCCACCGTTGAAATAGATGGGAGTACCAGGGTGATACCCGCAGTTTTCTATGGCAGCCGATGCAGTGATAATTTTAAATACACTTGCAGCTGGATATTGACCCTCGGTGCATGTATTAAATGCTGGGTTGGAAAGATCAAATCCTGCCATTGCAAGTATTCTGCCTGTTTCAGGTTTCATTACAACCATTGCAATACGCTGGGGTTTTCCCCGGTTAAGCGTTTTCAGCATATCAAGTTTTTTTATCATAAACCGCTGAAGTTCTTCATTAAGACTTGTATAGATTTCAAGGGTTTCGCCGCCGTCATTTAAGATAAACCTGTTGTTTTTCCCGTTGATCAGAAATTTATTGCCTGCAAGCAGGTTTTGTAATTCTGTTTTTGTAATTTTATTATAAGCTTGAGTTGAAGTCCCTGCCGTATCTGAAGTGTTGTTTTTATCACTTGAAAAATGGAAATTGCCGATGTTTTCCATTAAATCACTGATCCTATGCTTATTGATAAGCCCGGGAAAATTCAGATTGAAAAAATAGGTCAGCGCAAAAATTGTTAAAACAGGAATAAAAAATTTTTTCAGGCCTGAAAAACGTTTTTTTCTTCTTGAATCAAGCTGAAGTTCAGACTGAAATTCACGCCATGTATTTTTTTTGGAATTCAGATACAATGTTTTAACTCTTCTGTTTGAGCTGTCATTGGTTTATTTTTTCATTTCCTTTGTCCTGATTGTGTCAGTATCAATCCTTGGAAAGAGGATTGGCGGTTTTTCAAGCTTTTTATTCTTTTTGAGCTGATGCCAGGGCATCACTTCATTTAAAGTATAAAAATCATTTTCTGTATCATTGTTTTGCTCTGTTCTCTCTTTTTCAATGCCAAGCAGCTTCTGCATTCTAAAAGAAGTTTCAGGCATTACAGGGTATATAAGACAGGAAACTACTCTTAAGCCTTCAAGGAGATTGTAAATCACGGTTTCAAGTGTTTTTTCCTGTGACTGGTCCTTTGCAAGAGCCCAGGGGGCATTGTTGTCAATGTATTTGTTCATTATACTGATAAAATCCCATACAGCAATCAGTCCCCTGTGAAACATGGTGTTTCCCATGGCCTTTTGATACTCTTTTGTGGCCGTGTCTGCATATTTTTCAAGTGAAAGAGCTTTTTCTTTTTCCGTTCTTTCATCAGGTTGCGGGATGTTACCCTTGAAATATTTAAAGTTCATTGAAAGAACCCTTGAAAACAGGTTGCCAAGGTCATTGGCAAGATCGGAATTTATCCTCTGCACAATTGTATCTTCCGTAAAATTAGCGTCCAGGCCAAATACCATCTCCCGCATCAGGAAGTATCTGAAAGGGTCAACACCGTAAAGACCGGATACTTCAACGGGATCAGTTACATTTCCAATACTTTTTGACATTTTAGTTCCACTGACATTCCAGAAACCATGTACATTGAGACTTTCGTATAGGTCTATGCCGGCGGCTTTCAGCATAATGGGCCAGTAAATTCCGTGGGGTTTGATTATATCCTTGGCAACAAAATGTTTTGTATGGGGCCAGAATTTTTTAAAAAGTTCTCCATCGGGATATCCCAGTGCAGAGATATAGTTTGTCAGGGCATCAAACCACACATATGTGACAAAATCATGGTCAAAGGGCAGTGTGATACCCCAGGTAAGACGTGATTTTGGCCTTGAAATGCAGAGATCTTCAAGGGGTTCTTTTAAAAAGGACAGAATCTCATTTTTATAACGTTCAGGTCTTATAAAATCAGGATGCGTTTTAATGTGGTCAATGAGCCAGTCCTGGTATTTACTCATTTTAAAAAAATAGTTGGCTTCTTTTATTTTTTCAGGTTCTGTTCCATGGTCAGGACATTTACCGTTTACAAGCTCTCTTTCCTGGTAAAAGCGCTCGCATCCAAAGCAGTATATCCCTTCATACTCGCTGAAATAGATATCGCCTGAATCGTATATTTTCTGCAGAAGATCCTTAACAACCTTAATATGATCCGCATTGGTTGTCCGTATAAAATAATTGTTGCTTATGTTTAGTTTTGGCCACAGGTTCCTGAAAAGACCGCTTATTTTGTCTGCATATTCTTTTGGTGTTATATTTTTTTTCTTTGCAGCCTCAAGTATTTTATCTCCGTGTTCATCCGTTCCCGTGAGGAAAAAGGTATCAGAGGAACACATCCTGTTGAACCTTGCAGCAACATCGGCTGCAATGGTTGTATATGCGTGCCCGAGATGCGGTTTCGCATTAACATAATATATCGGCGTTGTAAAAAATGTCGGTTGATTCATTTCTCGTTATTTCCTTAACATATGCAGCAGTCTGAGTTAACATATGCAACAGTCTGATTTGTCGGTTTCAATTTCAGTTCCGTCATCAAGGCGCATGGTTACCGTACCTTTAAGTATATTTTGACGGATAACTTTCCCTTTTCCTTTTGAGCATTTTATCCTTTTGCCCGCTTTGGGCAGCTTTTTTTTCATTTTTTTGTATGTGTTGTTTTCAAAGGTGAGACAGCACATCAGCCTGCCGCAGAGTCCTGATATTTTGGTGGGATTAAGTGACAGGCCCTGCTCTTTTGCCATTTTAATTGAAACAGGATAAAAATCTTTCATAAATGAGGAACAGCAGACCTCTCTGCCGCATTTTCCAAGTCCTCCGCATTGTTTTGACTGGTTTCTTACACCAACCTGCCGCATTTCAATGCGGATCCGGTATTCTTTGACAAGATTTTTGACAAGCTGACGAAAATCAACTCTTCCGTCTGCAGTATAGAAAAAAGTCAGTTTTGCTGCATCAAATGTACTTTCCACAGAAAAAAGGTTCATTTTCATTTGAAGAATTTTTATTTGCTTTTTGCAGAAATCATGGGCTTTTTTTTCAAGGTTTTTATTGTTCAGCCTTTTCAGAAAATCCTTTTTTGTTGCAATCCGGATCACTTTTTTCAAATTTTTATGGGGCATACTGGTTTCAAGGGGTGCAGCAGGGACAGCCACAGAACCAAATCCCAGACCAAGTTCAGTTTCAACAATTACTTTATCACCAGGCTCAAGCTCAAATGATCCGCAGTCAAAATCGTATATCTTGCCGGCAGGTTTAAAT
>WFQS01000457.1 GCA_015486915.1 Desulfobacteraceae bacterium | reverse complement strand
GGGCATTATCTATGGGTTGAATTGCGATCAGTAATTTTGCATGTTCATTAACAGATGATAAACCTGAATTTGAAGTTTTTTTCACGGGTGTCCTGCTGCGGGTATCAAGTATGAAATTATATGCCCTGCAGGAGTTTCCACTGGAATTTTTGTACAGGCATTGTCCGTCTTTTGTTATGAGCTCAAAACCTTTGACAGAAAGATTATGGGGAAAATTTATGAAATTTGTTGAAAACGATGATAAATTCAATATGGCGATAAGTTTACCCGCAGCTTTATTTTTATAAAAACATGGGGCAGCAACGATTATTTTAAGTTTTCCGTCTATTTTTTTAACAAAAATTTCAGGTTCAGTTTGATCAGATGATAAAAATTTCAGATGAAAAGAGGAAGGATCATTAATTCCTGCAGAGTTTTCTGCATTGGTTCGGGATGTATCGATAATATAATATCCTTTATTATCCATCACCATAAAACGCTCATATATCTCCCTACCATTAATTAATTTGCTCGAAATGGTCTTTTCAAGAAGTTTTTTTATCAGGAAGAGACTGAATTTAAGACCGTATGATTCTGACATTCCAAGGGATTTATTTGTAAAATAATCGGAAATTTCATGTGAGTTGGCCAGGTATTTCAGGTCATATTTTCTTTCTGAAAAGAAATAGCCTATTGATGCATTTCGTTTCTCCATATCAAGTTTAAAAGTCTTAAGATACGACTGATGAAGAGCTGCCTGATTTTTATAGTTCGATATGACTAAAAATCCCATATAGGAAAGCATAATAATGCCTGCAGCAAATATTGACAGCTGAGGTTTGTTCAGTTTTGCAAACCATGGGATGACTTTGAAATTCATAATATTTTAAGTAGAGACTTTCAGTCGTTAATTGTTTAAAAAATGGGGATAATAAAGAAATACAGACGGATAATATTTTTTTATAAGTGCTTTGTATCTGCCGTCAGCCTTACACTTACGAAAGAATCTGTTAAATTCTTTTCTTAGATTGGGAGAAGTTTTTGGGAAAGCGCATGCCATTCCCTGGTCAGGTGAAACAGGCCCAAGGACTTTTATATCTCCCGGCCATTTTGCAAGGGCAATAAGAGCCACTGGTACATCCATAATAGTTGTGTCAACTACACCTGCCATGACAGATGGTATCATCCCGTTTAAATCGCGGTTTGCCGGAAAAAGTTCAATTGTTGCGCCTGTTTTTTTCAGTCCGTACAGCCCGGAATCCAGGCAGCTTCCTTTTAAAGTTAGAATGCTTAACCCCTTTAACAGGCTTTTGGTGGCTTTTATATCCTTTTGTATGTTTCCCGTGGGAGTTATGGGTTTTACACTGAGGTTTGCATTGCCAATGAGCCAGATTCCCGTGGGGAAAGTCATTTCGGAGAAATCCACAATTTTTTTTCGCCATGGAAGAATGGTAAAGCCGGTTGCAATGACATCTCCTTTAACAGGTTTTGTACCTGATAATACAACATCGATGCCCCCATTGGGTCTTACCTCAGTTTTTCCAAGAAGATCGGGTAGAACAGCTGACCAGCTTGATTCTACAAATTCATATTTTACTCCAAGATTTTTTGCAAACATCTGCATTAATTCAATATCCAGGCCGGTTTTATCCCGTTTAATAAAATTTGCATAGTAAATTCCGAGATGGCGTAATTTCCCTGCTTTAAGAACATCCGCTAGGTCTCCTGCAAATGAATGGCCCGCAAAAGAAAATAACGAGAAAATTATAACAGCAGGTATCAGATATGAACGACGTACGTTAATTTCAGACTTTTTTATATCACCGCCATGGAGCGGATCAGAATTCAGGTACTGATCTGCCCGGGCAATTATAGATTTCGTTAAATCATGAAATAAAAGTAACAGTTTACGTTTTATTTCATATAACAGCCATGAGGCCGGGCTGAACTGCGCTACGGTGCCTTTCAACGAACATAAAAAGAGCATCAGTTGCTTTGTCAAAAATGAGCTCTTTTTTATAAAACGGGCATAAGGTTGATCTGACTTTGTCGGGATTTGTCTCAAAGAATCAATAATTTTGACAAATAGTGAAACAGGCCCAATAATTTTATGCGCTATTTCACTTAAAAGATAATACCCGGGTAGTATGGCTTGATCATTTTTTTCCATAATTTTTTTCCCTTTACCCTGTCGTTTGAAAAAATGTAAAACAGAAAAACGGTAATACACTGCCATGCAGTCAATTTCTTAAATGTACTGTTTTTTTAAGTATTCTGTAAAATTTTAACAATGTGAATAAATCATTTCAGTTCATGGGAGTTCTCCTTTAAACAATATTAATGGAGAATAATTCCTGTAAGGACTAAAAGATAAACTTTATTTTGTCAAGGAAAGTGTGGGAAAAGATTTAATGGCGAATTATGTGGCTGATTTTCACTTGCAAGTTGCTCCAGAACATAAGGCAGAAAGAGACAAACCTCTCAATCTGCAAAACGAAGAACAGGCAACGGCGGGGATAGACAACGCGGATAAAAGACTCAGCGGGAATTAAACCGATCAGGTCCATAAAGTTCATCTCAAATATTAAAATTTTTGATCTCCGTCTAAATCTACAATTTTTGTTTCACCGACATATGATTTTAAGGAAAAACGATCTTTAAAAGATATTTTCTTAACTATCTTTTTAATGAGGTTCAGGTTTTTGATAATATCCTGGATGTCCTCATGTGCCTGGGATTCAGGTTCAAAATCATCTTGGAGCAGTTGAGAACTTCCCATGGCAACCTGGAGGGGCGTGTTGATTTCGTGTGCCACTGTGCCGGTCAATGCAAGTATTGCCTCCCTTTTTTCACGTTCTTTTCTTTTTTCCCGATCCCGTAAAGCCCCCAATACTGCTGCAACAATGTTGAACAGTATAATTTCAAGAATTTTGTCAAGATCATCAGGGGCAAAATTCTGCCAGTGAAGAAAAACATGGATGGAATAAAAAGAACTTATGCATATGGATGTTACAATCCCGCCTTTGAACCCAAACCAGAACGCCCCGAGGATAATGGGCAGAAAATAAAGCTCCCTAAGGACAATATGGCCATAATAGTAATTTCTTTTTGTAATAAAATGAAGTATTGTTATGAGAACGGCCATAATCATTACAACGATTATTCTCAGCATGTCAGGATTCTTGTTTTCAGCACGTACCAGCATTATATTCGCTCCTTTTTTGTAAGAAAATATGATTTTGCAGGCATATTCAGGATTTTTTCGTGGCAGGCAGTTAGTGAATTTTCTGCTGACACTTGTTTTGTATAATTTTTAATCATTCAATGGGTAAATATTCGACCTTATAGTGTAAATTTTGGGCAGTGTTTCATATTTGTCTATTTGGGGCTGTAAAAGCATACTAAAGCGAGCGATGCCAGCAACCCATGTGCCTGCCTCAATTTCCTGTTTTTTATTACAGAAATTCCAAGGGTAAGGCACTAATGTTATTGTGAAGGACAAAATGGGCTAAGATGGAGTGCTGGCCGAATATTTACTTCACTGGAACAAATCCTTTTACAATCACAGTAACATTATCTGTGCCACCCATTTCCAGGGCGGTTGAGATCAATTGCCGGCCTGCTTCCCGGACGGTGTCCTCTGCCAATATGGATTTGATCTTCAAATCAGGCAGATGTTTTGTA
>WFQS01000456.1 GCA_015486915.1 Desulfobacteraceae bacterium | reverse complement strand
CTTAATTTTTGCAAATTACTTAAAATAAATCAGAGCTGTTTATTTCTTACTCCAAAAGGAAAATTTTGCAGGAGTTTAATAAAAAAAGAGATAAATGGTTTTATTGATAATAACAGCTGTTATAATTATTGCAACGGCAGCCTGATCACCCATAATTTATAATTAATTTCAATATTTCAGGAGAAACGATGGATAGTAAACAGAAAGAAACCTGCGAGTTTAAGACAGAAGTGCAGCAGATGCTGCACTTGATTATTAATTCTCTTTATTCAAACAGAGAAATTTTTGTAAGGGAGCTTGTGTCAAATGCTTCCGATGCCATTGACAAGGCAAGATTCAAAGAGCAGACAGATCCTGAGCTTTTTGAAAAAGATAATGATTATCATATCAGAATTGCAGTGGATAAAGAGAAAAACACCTTTACAATTACAGATAATGGAATCGGTATGACCTATGACGAGGTTAATGAAAATATCGGTACCATTGCAAAAAGCGGAACCGCAGCCTTTGTGGAGGCAATGGAAAAATCAAAGGCTGAAAACACATTAACACCCGAGCTTATCGGACAGTTTGGAGTGGGTTTTTACTCCGCATTTATTGCTGCTGAAAAAATCACATTGGAAACAAAGGCAGCAGGAGCCGAAAAAGGTGTCAGATGGGAATCCGACGGTAAAGGGTCTTACACCATTGAAGAAATCGACAAAGAATCAAGGGGAACAACCATCACCCTTGAACTGAAGAAAACAGAGGAAGGTGAACAGGATTTTACCGATGAGTATGTTATAAGGCAGATTATAAAGAAACACTCCGATTTTGTTACATATCCCATTATCATGAATGTGGAGAAAACCGAACCTTTGCCTGAAAATGAGATCATAAAGGATAAAGACGGGAAACCTGTTGGCAAGACATACAGAGAAATAAGGGCAGATGAGACCTTAAATTCAAGAAAAGCCATCTGGGCAAAAAGTAAAGATGAAGTCACAGAAGAAGAATACGAAGAGTTTTACAAACACATCAGCCACAACTGGGATAAACCCATGGCACGTCTTCACAAAAAATTTGAAGGTGTAACAGAATATGATGCACTTCTTTTCATTCCATCCAAAGCACCGTTTGATCTTTTCAGACCGGAAAGAAAAAACGGTATGCAGTTGTACTGCAAACGGGTTTTTATCATGGATGACTGCAAGGAGCTTCTGCCGGATTATCTTGGTTTTATCCAGGGGGTGGTGGATGCCCCTGACTTAAACCTTAATGTGAGCCGTGAGATACTCCAGGAAGACCGGCTTGTGAGAAATATCAGGAAAAACCTTGTAAAGAAAATTTTTGGTCTTCTCGAAGATATGGACAAGGATAAATACGAAGAATTTTTTAATGAGTTCGGTCAGTCTTTAAAGGCAGGGCTTCCCACGGATTTTGAAAACAAAGACAGGATTGCCTCCCTTTTAAGGTATAAAACAACAAAATCCGACGGCAAATATGTCTCCCTTGATCAGTATATTGAGAATATGAAGGAAGATCAGAAGGAAATATACTACATCACCGGTGAGAACATGAAATCCCTGATCAACAGTCCCCTTCTTGAAGCACTGAAAGATAAGGACTACGAGGTTCTTTTGATGACCGACCCCATAGATGAGTGGGTGGTGCAGTCACTCACCGAATACAAGGGAAAGAAACTGAAAAGTGCCGAAAAAGGTGACCTTGAGATCGACAAGGTGGATGAAGAGAAAAAAGATAAATATACTGCTCTGTTTAAATTCATCAAGGAAAAACTCGAAGATAAAGTCAAAGATGTGCAGGCTTCAGCCCGTCTGAAGAATTCTGTGTCATGCCTTTCAGGGGATGATTTCGGCATGAGTGCCTATATGGAAAAAATCCTGAAGGCCTCGGGACAGGAAGCACCGGATCAAAAGCGTTCCCTTGAGTTGAATATCAACCATCCACTCATGGATAAAATTAAACATATCTTTGAAACAGATACAACCAACCCTGTTCTTAAGGATTACAGCGATCTTCTCTTTGATCTTGCCGTTATCAGTGAAGGCGGTAAAATCGAGAATCCTTCAAGGTTCAGCAGGCTTGTGGGAGAACTGATGGAAAAAGCAGTTGAATAATAAAGGTTGAAAATTTTATGAGAATCTGGCTTGAAAGTCTTGGATGCTCAAGAAACCAGGTTGACAGTGAAATAATGCTGGCAAAGCTTGTTGAGGCAGGGCATATCATCGGTGATGATCCTTCCACAGCGGATCTTATCATTGTCAATACCTGCGGATTTATCTCCGATGCTGCCGATGAGGCCATTGATACAATCCTTGAAATGGCTGAATATAAGGCCCATGGTTCATGCAGACATCTTGTGGTAACAGGATGTCTGCCCGAACGTTTTAAAAATGATGATCTTACAGCCTCCCTTCCAGAGGTGGATTTTTTCCTTGGAACAGGGGCTGTTGATTTTATTGTGAAGGCCGTGGAAAGTTGTATAAAAGGCACAAAAGGTACCTGCAGCACCGGTGGCATTTCAGCCTTTTTCCCCGATCCGTGCAAGAGAAAATTTCAGACTCCTCCTTTTAATAGAAAACCCACACTTGATTATTCCGCTTATGTTAAAATTTCCGAAGGATGCAACAGGAAATGCACCTACTGCATCATACCAGAACTCAGGGGAACACAGCGCAGCAGACCTGTTGATGATATCATTTCTGAAACAAAAAATCTTGTTTTACAGGGCGTAAAGGAAATCATTTTCACCGGGGAAAACACGACGGATTACGGCCATGAGGCTGATCCGGAGACTCTTATACGTCCTCAAACAATCCAGGATCCTGACAAATATGGAAATTCCTGTTATAAAAATGTTTTACCGGAGTTAGATATCAATGGAATCAAACCCAATGAAAACAAATTCAATAAAAGTAAACACGATAAAATTGACCTTGCATATCTTTTAAACAGGCTCTCCATTGAACTTGATAAAATTGGCGTTGCCACTCCTTTATCAGGCCATAACCCTGACAACGTACATGGGGCAGATCAGGTTAGTGAGGTATGGTTAAGGCTTCTATATACCCATCCATCTTCTCTAAGCCATGAAATAATAAAATGCATTTCAAAATTAAAAAAAGTCTGCACATATTATGATGTGCCTGTTCAACATGCAAGTTCCAGAATTTTAGAAAAGATGGGCAGGCCGTATACAAAACAAGATCTTTATTCTCTTTTTAAATTCATCAGAAAAACAGATCCTTATGCAGTTTTAAGAACAACAATCATCACAGGGTTCCCGGGCGAAACCGATGAAGATTTTAAAATTCTTTTAAATTTTATTAAGGAGATAAAGTTTGACAACCTTGGGGTGTTTACCTATTCCGACTCAAAAGATCTTGTATCCCACAATTTTAAAAATCATGTTCCTGAAGATCTTGCACGTCAAAGACAGGATGTTATCATGGCACAACAGGCAGAAATATCGGAAAAAATAAATGAAAAGCACCTTGGAAAAGTCTATAAAGTGATTGTTGAAGAGAATCCGGATGATGGTATTTTTCTTGGCAGAACATCATTTCAGGCTCCTGAAGTTGACGGAATTACATTTATTTACGGATCAGGACTTGAAATTGGCAGCTTTGTTGATGTAAGAGTTACAGAAACATTTGAATATGACCTTGCAGGAGAAATTGAAATGCCATGAATCAGGATCTTAAGACAAAAATTTTATCAAAGGTTAAAGATGATCTTTTAGATATTGAAACAGCTTTGCACGAAAACCTTGCCCCCTGCCTTGACATTGTTTCCGATATTGCAGGCCATCTCCTGTTTAGCGGCGGGAAAAGGCTCAGACCGCTTTTAATGGTGTTAAGCGCCAGGATGTGCGGCTGCAATAACAAAAATGAAATCGATTTTTCAATCATATTTGAGTACCTCCATGCGGCAACCCTTCTCCATGATGATGTGGTGGACGAAGCAGAAATGAGGAGGGGAAAAAAGGCTGCCCATGCAAAGTGGAGTGCTCCCAAAGTCGTGCTCACCGGAGATTTCCTCCTTGCAAGATCCTTAACCATTGCATCCATGACTAAAATTCCCCAAATAATTAAAATCATAGCAAAAATCACCGAAGAAATGTCCCAGGGAGAAATTGATCAGCTTGCAAGAAAAAATGATATTGCTCTTACTGAAGAAGAGTATATGGATGTGATCAGACGGAAAACAGCTGTATTGATCCAGGGTGCATGCAGAAGCGGGGCTGTTTTTGCCCATGGCCGCGACAAAAATAAGGTTTTAAAAAACAGTGAAGAGGAAAAAAGAGAAAAAGCCCTTTCCGATTATGGATATCACCTCGGCATTGCCTTTCAGATGGCAGATGATCTCCTTGATTATACGGCAGATGCCATTACCATGGGGAAAAACCCCGGGGCAGATTTAAGGGAAGGAAAACTCACCCTGCCCCTTATCGCTGCCCTTGCCAGGGCAGACAG
>WFQS01000455.1 GCA_015486915.1 Desulfobacteraceae bacterium | reverse complement strand
GAATAGGACATGGTCAGGAGATCAGACATTTTACCAGACGGAAAGAATTAAAAACTTTTTTGAGGCAGGCATGAAAACTATCGTTGAGACAGAACAGGTTTCAAGAACTTTTTTACTTGGCAAAACAAAAGTTAAGGCGTTGACAAATGTCAGCATCCAGGCCTTTGAGGGTGAATTTCTTGCCATTGCAGGACCTTCCGGAAGCGGAAAAACCACACTGCTCAACTTGATCGGCTGTATTGACCAGCCAACAGGCGGGATCATAAAAATTGATGATGAAATTGTAACAGGCCTGTCATCCAATAAACTTGCAGATATCAGGCTTGCTAAATTGTCCTTTGTTTTCCAGACCTTTAATCTGATTCCTGTTTTATCAGCCTTTGAGAATGTTGAATATCCCCTGTTAAAAACCGTTAAAAATAAAAATGAACGTTATGATCGTGTTAATGATTCCCTAAAAAGTGTCGGACTTGAAAATCACATGAATCACAGGCCAGATGAACTGAGCGGAGGGCAGCGCCAGAGAGTTGCAATAGCACGCGCCTTAGTAACGGAGCCAAGAATTATTCTTGCAGACGAGCCCACTGCCAACCTGGATCAGAAAACAGGTAAAGATGTTTTAAATATTATGAAAAAGATCAATGAAAACAGGAACACGCTTTTTATATTTTCAACCCATGATCCAAAGGTGATGCAGATGGCATCACGTATCATCAGAATTACCGATGGACGTATAGCAGATTACAACCATTTTGACAGGCGCAGCTATGTGCCTGAAAGTTCGATTGACACTATGGAAAATAAAAAAAAAGTCTTTGCCTCTGAATATGTTATCAGAGAAAAGGGCAGAAGAGATATGGACAGGTAAAAAAATGAACTATCCCGTCAGTGTAAAACTTGCCGTAAGAAATGTTTTCAGGAATAAAATCAGAACATTGATTACTCTTGCAGCCATTGCATTTGGTTCCGTATCCATTATAATTGCCGGAGGTTTTTTTGAAGACACCTTTATGCAGATGAGGGAAGCTGTGATTCACAGTACTCTGGGGCATATTCAAATTTACAAAAAAGGATATAATGAACACGGATCTTCTGCACCTTTTGATTATTTGATTGAGAACCCTGATATTATTGTAAAAAAAATTGAGGCCCTGAATCATGTAAAGCTTGTAACACCAAGAATTTCCTTTTCCGGAATGATCAGTACAGGTGATAATACCATATCTGTTTTCTGTCAGGGAGTGGATCCGGGGGGAGAATCCGTTTTAAATAAAATTGATACCGTCAAGGGGGCAGAAACCGGCCTTGCCATACAGGCGGGATCTAATCTCACAAAGGGTGATAAATTTGATGTTATTTTAGGCAGAGGACTTGCCAAAAATCTTGATGCAAAGCCCGGGGACTCCCTTACATTATTGACAAATACAGTTGGAGGTTCTTTAAATGCCTTTGACATGAATGTGAAAGGTATTTTTTTTACAGCAACCAAGCAGTTTGATGACAGAGCATTAAGGCTTCCCATTGATATGGCTCAAAAACTGATCAGAACCGATGGTGTCCAGAGGCTTGTTGTCCTCTTAGATAAAACTGAAAACACCTCTCTGATTAAAAAAGAAATTTTAAAAATCATTAATTCAATGAATGCACCGCTGGAAATAAAAACATGGCACCAGCTTGCTGATTTTTACAACAAAACAGTTGAATTATACGGCAGACAGTTTTTTATACTAAAGCTGATCATTACAATTATCGTTATCTTAAGTATCTTCAACACCATAAATATGGCAATATGGGAACGTACCAGGGAAATCGGCACTATTATGGCCATGGGATACAAAAAACTTGATATTATGAAACTTTTTCTTGCCGAAGGTTTTATCCTCGGATTCTTAGGTGGTATAGCAGGCATTATAACCGGATCTGCCCTGGCATGGATTATCTCGTATTTTGGTATTCCAATGCCGCCTCCGCCAGGTGCAACGGTTGGATGGACAGCCTATATTAAAGTTGTCCCGAATCTTTTAACATCATCCATGATCATATCTGTTTCTGCATCGTTGCTTTCTTCATTTTACCCTGCTTTTAAAGCTTCAAATCTCATTATAACAGATGCACTGAGACACTATTAACAAGGAGTTGTTATATGCGAAGAATTATTATCTCGATTTTATTTTCTTTAATTTTTCTGGTTCTTTTTAACTGTCCACAGGTTTTTGCTGAAAAAATAACAGCTAAAGAAATACTGCAGCATGTCGATGAAATAAGAAGTCCTGAGACTGATTACCGGGTTATGGCAAAAATAACGAGCATAAGGCCCGGAAGAAAGAAAAGAATCGCTGTTTATGAAATATTAATGAAGGGAAATGATAAGACCATAATTAAAACCCTTAAGCCTGAAATCGACAGGGGCACATCCCTTCTGATGCTGCGGTATGATTTATGGGTGTTTCTCCAGACCATATCAAAACCCCTCAGGATCTCTTTACAGCAGAGGCTCCTTGGCGAAGCTGCCAACGGGGATATTGCAAGGGTGAATTTCTCCGGGGACTATACCCCCAGATTAACAGGTGTTGTAACCATTAAAGGCCGGCCTTTTTATTTTCTGAATCTCACAGCAAAGAATGAAAAGGTGACTTATCATAAAGTAAAACTCTGGGTTATGAAAGGCACTTATTACCCGTTAAAGGGTGAGTTCTACGCTTTTTCAGGAAAACTTCTGAAAATCTGTTATTTTACAGGTTACAAAAAAATCCTCGGGAAAATACGTCCCACACGCCTGGTCCTTGATAATCCGCTTGTTAAAGGCCAGAGGACTATCATTGACTACTATAAAATGGCACTTGAATCATTTCCCGATAAGATCTTTACTAAAAACTACTTGAAAAAACTGAAATACTAAGGGGCTGCTCAAAAAAAATTACGCTTTCGGAATTTAAAGTTATTTTTAAGCAGGTCACGGAAGAACCATCTATTTATTG
>WFQS01000454.1 GCA_015486915.1 Desulfobacteraceae bacterium | reverse complement strand
TAATTGCTGGTACTCTTCTTTACCCTTGGAAATGGAAGCAAGATTTTTGGAAAGATCAGGAGATATAAGGGATGTGATAACAAGAAAAGCTTTTGCCTCTGAAGGGTTGGCTCCAAAGGGGATACCAGTAATTGTTTTGATAAATTCTCCCGATTTTGAATCTTCAAAAACCGTTTTGAAGGATTTTCCCTTTGAAAAATTCATAAGGTCATCACTTGTAAGAACACCAAAAGACCGGTTATTCAGCTCAGGAGTCAGGGACAATGTAAAACGCTTTGCATCGGGAGTATATATTTCCACTGCCTGGAGATCAAATGCCCTCTGCACAACCTGCACATAGCGTGCGAGTTTATGTGAATTCTTTTCAAGCAGAAGTTTTCTTGAATTAATCTGAAAAGCAGCCCTTTTTGCAAAAAAAAGATTTTTATCCTCAATATACCCGTAAAGCTTGCGGCCTACGGAAAGAGAATTATTTAAAGCCTGCTCCACCGGAGCGTTAAACCAGAAGGCAATACTTGTGGAAATAAAATGAATTGAAAAAAAGAACAACACAATTGTAGGCAAAAGGGATAGCGTTACAAAGGCCGCTATAAGCCTTGTCTTAAGTTTTGTCCCGACAATTTTATTTTTTCTTTCATAGTACAGTTTTATCAGATTTCGGAAAACAAGGAGGATGAGTATCAGGAGAAGCAGAAGATTGGTATTGATCAAAATAAACATCAATACCGCATTGGATACGGGCATATAAGCCCCGAAACCACTGATTTTTGTTTCTGCAAAGGTTATAATTCCGACAATCGCAAGAATAATAACAATCAGAAAGCCTTCTTTTTTCCGCCTTCTTTTTTCTCCCTGGGGAGTGACCGGATGATTTTTGTTTTTATCTAACATTAAATAAACGGTGAAAGAATTGAATTACGAGGTTAAAAAAGGTAAGATCAATAAACAAAATCTATTGTATGCCAGTTGGTATCAAAATCCCATAGAGAAACAAAAAAGAAAATATAGTGAAGATAAATGGGAAGAGTTACTTTGCTCAGTTCAGCCTTGAACCGCAATTGATATTTTTCTCCTTTACGAAGCCGGTCAAGGGATACAACCTTTAAATTATCCACATTGGTCATCATGATCCTTGCCTGATCAAAGGATTTTGTTACCCAGGCCTTATCTGTTTTCCAGGGTCTGATTACTATAAATTCTTTTTTTAATGCATTGTATTTCAAGGTACTTGTAAATTTAAGGGTAACTATTTTTTTATTAAACCATGCACTCCTGTTTTTGTAGAGCACAACAAGAAAAGAAAAAGAAGTTGGTACTCCATTAAAAACAGCCTCGGTAATTTTTTTTGTAAAAGCACCCCGTACCTTAAAATATGAGATAAGGTCATCCCTGTCATTTGTGATGACAATATCCTGTAAAACAGCTTTCCCGCTGGCCTGTGCAATTACCGGTATTACCGGATTTAAAATTATTATCAGGCTCAAAACAATAATAACAGGATTTTTATTCTTTATAAAATTGCATGCCATACGATTTCAATACCTTACAATTTCATTATAACCGGCTTTGTTTCCCATGATTTTTTTTCTTTTAAAAACTTTGTTATAAATGCATGATTCAATGCATGACCGGATTTATTCGTTTTAATATGCCCCTGAATCGGCATACCAAGCAAAGAGAAATCTCCAAGGCAGTCAAGAAGTTTATGCCTGACAAATTCATCTGGATACCTTAATCCCCCTGCATTAAGTATCCTGTCTTCATCTATAACAACGGCATTTTCAAGGCTTCCACCCCTGCCGAGGCTGAATTTTTTAAGATACTCAAGATCACGTATAAAACCGAAAGTCCTTGCCCTGCTTATATCCTGAGAAAAGTCATCCAGATCAGGATCAAAGGATAATTCCTGAAGCCCAATCAATGGATTATCAAATTCAATGGAACAGTTTATTTTAAAACCAGTCCCTGGTATTATTTCCACAAATTTATCACCCGCCTCAACTCTGACAGGAGATTTCACAACAAAGAAACATTTAGGAATTTCTTGTTGCTTAATGCCTGTTTCCACCATTATTGATGTAAAATTCCCTGCACTTCCATCCATAATCGGCATTTCATAGGAATTGATTTCAACAAGGGCGTTATCAATACCAAGCCCTGCAAAAGATGCCATAAGGTGCTCAATGGTGGAAACAATTGCTCCGTCCTCGCCCACAACTGTTGCAAGGCTTGTATCCACCACTTTTTTAAAAATAGCCTGAATATCAGGAGTACCCGGTATATCCGTCCTTCTGAATCTGATACCATGATTTTCAGGAGCAGGCCTGACAATAATTTTTGTTTCTTTCCCCGAATGAACACCTATACCGGAAAAGGATACGTCATCAATCAGAGTCTGCTGCATATAATATTTTTCCATCTGCCTTATATACCTGATTTTATTTGTGAAGGCAAAATAATTGAAAACTTTCTTTAAAACCGCCATGAGGCCGATCTGACCAATCCTGATCTGCCCCGCGTCAGTTATATATACGTAGAGACCAAAATGCAAAAGACATTAAAAAAACGAAGGATATCAGTCAGTACCTGTACCTGAATTGAGAGATATCGATATCAAGACGCTTTATTATTTTTTGAATGGAGGCCCTCTCAAATCCGCTGATTCTTGCCGATTTGATGAGATGGACCTGGTTTTAGGGAACTGAGAAAATTTGATGAGACAGTCTAGTATCCCGTCCCAAAAGTTCTGACTATTATATTGGCAATTTATTTTTCGAAAAAATGGCTTGATTTGAGCCTATTTTTATGTTAATAAAATATATAGTTACCTTGTATAACAAGTGAATAGGTTAATATTTTAACATAAAATTAGGCTCAACATGCTACAGCAGAGGAGGATTATGGATTGCCAAAACATACTATTTTATCAAAACCAATCTCAAAAACGCATTGAAAAAGTTTTGCGGGTAATGCCGGTGCGAGTATTAACAAAACTTTTATTCTTTGCTCTTTATGTGCTTGGTGCAAGACTGAATACAATCAGTTCTCTTGTGGATATGCCTTTAGAATCAGGCAAAACTACAATTAGCCGGGTAATGAAAGATGGTTTTCCTGCTTTTCATGACCGAAGAAAATCGGTTTACGAGTTACCCTTAACTGATAAACAAGATTATCAGGCATCAGTATCAATTAGAGAAAATTGCTGTACAATAAAGTTTGGTAATACAGGATGTCAATTGCAAATCCCACAAAATCATCGCGTACATCTAAGGTCTGTTTTATTGTCATTGCTGCAAGCTGATCTTTTATCGGTGCAAACTGTCTCTTCTGCCCTTGGTATTTCAAAGGCCCATTGTAGAGAATTATCTTTAAAATTAATACAGAATGGCATATCGCAGGTACTTATTGATAAGCGGAAAGGTCAGAAACAAGATTTTCGAGTTGATTCGTCAACCAAAGCTGAACTTATTAAGCATTTTGCTGCAAGAGCAGTTACAGGTCATTCAACCTCAAGTCAGGCGCTTGCACAGATAATTAATAGCGGCCGGGAGGTATGCATTTCTTCGAGAACGATACGCTGGCATATGAACAAAATGGGATTAACAAAAATTAAAAAAAGTCTCCCTGAATTATTTGAAACATTAAAAAAAACTCTTTAAAATACTTCATGATCAGGGAATTAATATAAAAAATATTGCCAGGGAAAAATCCCGAAAAGCAGCTGTTGCTTTGACCAGCAATAAAGTTACCATTAGTGCTGCTGCCATATTTATCGGATGCAGCACATCTACAGTTATCCGCAGTATTAAACGGGCCGGGACTGGTGGTAACCTGAGGGATCTTCCTCGTTCAGGATGCCCGACAATTTATAGCATTGCATTCAATTTGAAGTTAACAGGATTTTATTGCCAGACACAACCATTTTCAAACTCGGGTCGCTGGACATTAAGATGGGCAGCTACTCACTTGAAGGCAAATCCTGAAATTGTAAATGCAAGTCCCAGCAAATCAACTATTCATCGTATTTTAAAAAATAACAATTTAAAACCACATCAGTCCCGATATTTTTTACACATAACTGATCCGGATTTCTTTCCCAAAATGGACCATTTAATAAAATTGTATTTACATCCTCCAAAAAATCTTTTCTTTTTTGATGAATGCCCTGGGATTCAAATACTCAAACGTCTCGTACCCGATCTTAGAACAAAAAATACCATGAAAATTCTTGAAGAATTTGAATACATAAGAAACGGTACAATGAATGTTCTTGCTTTTTTTAACAATGCTAATGGAAAAGTCTATGCAGAATGCCAACCAGATCATAAAACAGACACTTTCCTAAAAATATTTAAAACCCATGTTGCATCTTGTCACGATAAAGAAAAAATTCATTATGTCATGGATAATTTATCAACTCATCGGGGATATCCATTCTGCAAGACTGTAGCAAAACTGAGTGGTGTTGCCTGTCCCACGGAAAGTCAGTTAAATAATTTACAAAAACGAGTGGAATGGCTCAAATCTGCAGATAAGCGAATCATTATTCATTTTACTCCATATCATGGTTCATGGCTTAATCTGATAGAATTTTGGTTTGGCATTATGAATAAAAAAGTATTAAAGGACTCATATGGTTCAGCAAAAGAATTAAAGCAAAGCTTTGAAGCTTTTTTTGAGGAATGGAACACTTTGCTTGCACATCCTTTTAGCTGGAAATATGATGGTAAAGGTCTCCACAAAAAAGCTGTTAACCGCTTCACCTTGATATTAAAGCAATCCGCAGATATACTTGAGATATCCGGCCTTACTAAACAATTAAGATTAATGCTCAATCTTTTTAATCATGATTTTGATAAAATACCGGTGGAGAGTTGGAAGCACCTATTTAATGTCTTGCAATGCAAGGAAGAAACGCTTAGAAATAACATTGTGAATGAAAAAGGCCCCAAGAAAAAAGAAAAAGCTGAAAATGCATTGAATTCATTACTTCCAGTTTTAAAAAATCTTATTTTGCAAAATATACGGCAGGAGCATAAAAAAACTTAAATTGCCAAAAAGTATATCAAAATATCTGGGACGGGATACTAGCATCCATCATTTCTATCTGGTTATTATCTATCATGCTCCCGCTAAACCAATGAGAAGCTGCTTTTTCTCTTTCCCGTAGTAATTGTTCTAAAATCCCCAAGTAGATTTCTTCTGTATCCCAAGGCAATTCATCTTCCTCGTTAAGTTCTGAAAGTAGACTGTCAATCCGTATTTTAACCATTTTTTTTAAATTATCATTGGAAATAGTTAAGTCATCCCAGCTGATCAAATCACTTTCAAATTCCCTGAGCTGAATCTGCATGGCATATAGGTCTTCAAGATTAACTGGATTATCCTCTGAAAAAATAGATAGCAATTGATCAACTTCTCTTTGAGCCTGTTTAATATCATCTTTATTATTAAACGATAAATCCCAAAGCTTCCCAAACCTGTCTTCATGTTTTTGTATCTTTGCCTTACAATCACCTTGGAACTATGACCGCAAATGACCGTTGGCAATAAGTAACTCTCTGCAATCATTTAGTTTAAATTCCATCACTTATCAAGTTATAAAGTATATGAAGTGGCAAATAAGCTACTTTTTTCCATTTATGAACTATTTTAACTGAAAATTAAGGTATTTTGCGTTGATTTATTATTAAGTATATGTTATTTATAAAGCTAAAAACATATACTTAATAGGTTGAATATGAATCGATTAAATCAAGATACAATCAATGCTGCATATCTATATTTCGTAAAGCTTAAAGTGTTCAGTATAGGAGAACTGTCTTCCTTTCTCACATGCTCCATTCCAAATGCCAGATTAAAAATTAAACAATGGCAGGCATACACAAGCTATAATCAGAACGGCAAATACTATACATTGCCGCAAGTTCCTATTTTTGATCAATATGGTCTATGGCGATATAAAAATATTGGTTTTTCCAAGTATGGTAATCTAAAGAAAACAATTATTCATTTGGTAAAAACTTCACCTGCCGGACTTTCAGGAAGACAGCTTGGTGAAATTCTCGGACTTTCACCGCAGTCATTTTTACACCATTTCCGTGAGTGTGCAGGTATCTATCGTGAAAAACATGATGGGGTATTCGTTTATTTTTCCGACGTTGATGATATATTTAAAAAACAGGTACACCAAAGAAGTTCTCTTATCTGCAGATCGGCCATCGTCACTATTTCCGACACTGAAGCAATTTTGATTTTGGTTGCCATCATTCGACAGCATGGCATATCAGCAGAAGAGATTGCAGCCTTGTCGGAAATCCAAAAAAGCGGAATAAAATTAAACAAAATCAAAGGATTCATGGAATACCACGATCTATTAAAAAAAACTCCGGATTTCAAGCCTTGAAATTGCTGAAAACGTTTGTAGCTAATCTGACCGGAGCCGTTCAATCCAATGTATTATTTCCGGAAAAGCCGGTTATACATTTCTCCCCGGAAATTTCAAAATGTCCTGTATGTGACACTACGCTTCATGTTCAGAAAACAGAGATAAAATCTGTTGTTACAATGGATATCGGTGAATTTTATGCCAAGCAAACGATAATGAACTGTCCCCATGGCCACGGAATCTTCAAATCCAAACAGCTTCAAAACCTTGTACCCAGGGGAGGTACTTTCGGCTTTGATGTCATCATTGAAATTGGATATTCTCTTTTTATCCATTGTCGGAGCAATCAGGATACCATGGCGGCGTTGGCTGCAAAAAATATATTCATTTCCGAAAGAGAAATAAGCTATCTGGGCCGCAAGTTCATCATCTATCTTGCTCTTGCACACAGACAGAGTCAGCCTGTTCTGCGAAAATTTCTGATGCGCAGAGGCGGATACATCCTCCACGTGGACGGGACATGTGAAGGTGATAGTCCCAATTTATTTTGTGGTCTTGATGGGATCTCAGAATTAGTCCTTGATACGGTCAAAATTGCTTCAGAGAAAAAAGAGAAGCTTGTTCCCTTTTTCATGGGGATTAGAAAACAGTATGGTGAACCCAAAGCACTTGTGCATGATATGGGCAAAGGAATTTTAAATGCTGTGGCCGAAGTATTTCCTTACACGCCTGATTTTATATGCCATTTTCACTTTTTACGAGATATCGGTAAAGACTTATTAAACAATGATTACACCACCCTTCTAAAACGATTACGGAAAATCAAGGTTCGGCCAAAATTGAGGCGGCGGGCTAAATATCTTGAGCAAAAAATCAACCCAGATTGCCATGATGCTGGTAAAATCATAGAAAGCCTTCAAAGTGGGAAGTGGCAGACAAACAATTTTGACAATGTCCCACTGATCACGGCATATGCATTAATCCAGTGGATATTTGATTATCAAAAGGAATCTGATGGATATGGGTTCCCATTTGACCACCCATACCTTGATTTTTATCGAAGGATTCAAAAGGTTCATATTCTCTTGAGCCAGATTAAGGAAATCAATTTCAACGATTCTGCGAAGGCAAACAGGCCTTTTATCCAATTATACAAGGCAATCACAATAACCGCAGAAGATAATCTACTTTATGAACTTGCCCAAAAATTAGAGTCAAAAATAGAAGCGTTTAATAAACTGCGATGCGCCATGCGTATTGCCTTGCCTGAGGGTAAAAATGGTATCAACGATAATGGAGATGTCTCAGACATGAAAAGCATTGAAGAAAAGGTAACGGCATTCAGAAAATGGATTTTGAACAATAAACACAGGGGAAAAACCTATAGTACGATGGTTGCCCAGATTGATAAATACTGGGAAAAATTATTTG
>WFQS01000453.1 GCA_015486915.1 Desulfobacteraceae bacterium | reverse complement strand
GGAAATTCAACCGGTTCCATCATCTGGCCGATGAGTCCGTCGCCCACTATCATCACGGGATTACGGTATTTTTCGGCAAGTGGAAAAGCCATCATCACCATTTCAACAATTTCCTGGACCCCGTCTGGTGCCATGACAAGCAGCCTGTAATCACCATGCCCACCGCCCTTTGTGGATTGGAAATAATCGCCCTGGGAAGGCAGAATTCCACCAAGGCCCGGGCCTCCGCGCATGATATTTACAAACACGGCAGGACATCTTGCCCCGGCAATATAGCTGATCGCCTCACTCATAAGGCTTACTCCGGGACTTGAAGACGTGGTCATCACCCTTTCACCGCATGCTGCCGCTCCAAAAATCATATATCCAACGGCAACCTCACTTTCTCCCTGGACAAAAACTCCGTTCACCTCGGGCATGCGTTTTGCCATGTATTCGGCAACCTCGGTCTGGGGTGTAATTGGATAGGCAAAATAGTTCAGGCAGCCGGCCCTTATTGCTGCTTCTCCAATAGCTTCATTTCCTTTCATTAAAATCTTGGCCATTTATTCTCCTCCAAAAATTACGCAGCGGTTTCCTCTGCAATCTCTTTAATTGTTATAGCTACATCAGGGCACATGATACAGCACAATGTGCAGTAAATACAATCCTCGGGACGCGCCTGAAATGAAGGGTAATATCCCCTTGCACTGACGTGATCTGATAATTCCAGAACGTTTTTCGGACAGACATCCACGCAGAGTCCACACCCTTTACATCTTTCGCTATCAATAATATGTTGATATGCCATAAACTTCAACTCCTTGTAGTTTTCCTCTTCCACGGAGGAACAAGATACCTCTCAATTGGTAATACAGGACAATCAAATTTTTTCAGGTCAAGTTCGGGAACAAGTGAAGTTTCCGCAGTGATAAACTCAACCTTAAGGCCTGTTTTTTCCGACAGATCCTGTATCAGTTCATAACCCTTATAAATAATTTCCGGTGTTGTATCATCAATTAAATTTGCATTACTTACAATACCGGTTACCCTAAGCTTTGAAGTTGCTTCTATTTCCTCTTTGACTTTGATACACCCTTTCACGTTTTCTGTAAAGGGCCTGAACGGATTTATCACCTGCACCATGGCAACTTTTCTTTGACGCAGGGCATCCTGCAGTGCAGCAATAACCATCACCCCTGCATCATCTCCGCCTGCATCAAGAATGGCAAGATCATAAGAAGACTTGATCATACCTGCAACGGCAGGTGACAATATCGGTAGATCTGCATTCATATATTTCTCATCGGGTAAAACAATATCAATGCCTGATCCTCTGAGCATTTTTCTTGTTTCCCTGGTCCTGAAATATGGATTTACAAGATCCAAGTCTGCAATGCACACATCAAGTCCTGATCTTTTTCCATTCAAAGCAAGGTTAACTGCTGTTTCTGTTTTTCCGCTGCCGTAATTACCTGCAATAACAACAACACCTTTAAGTCCTATATCTGACAAATTACCTCCCGTATACTTAAATTAAAACACAATAATTATTTTTTATAACGGCCATGAGGCCGATCTGGATTGCGTTACTATGCCTCTCAACGAACATAGAAAGAGTATTTGTTACTTTGTCAAAATAGAGCTCTTTCTTATAAACCGCCATGAGGCGGATCTGAACTGCTTTAGTGCCTTACCCCTGAATTCCTGTAACAAAAAACACGAAATTGAGGGAATGCAAATGGTCTGCGGGCATCGCTCGCTTCAGGCATGATATGGTAATCAAATGGGAGCTTTTTTAGAAATTCAAACCTTCATTTTAAAACGAGCTGTCTAACATGACATTGTGATTATGCCACAGCCGTTTTATGCACAAAACAAACTTCCCTGTTGGAAAGAGAAACACTGGCAATCAGATAACCTGCCCTGTGTAAAGCATTTACGGCTTTAGACGTTTTATCACTACCGATTCCCCTGAAGCGATGATGAAACTCCACTAATAACATTCTGGGACGAAAATTTGTTTTGAGTAAATTATCAAGGATCTCATATTCGGCACCTTCAATGTCCATTTTAAGCACATTAATTTCGTTGTGGCCCAGTTTGTCCGCCATGGACTGGAGCGTAAATGCTTCCACTTTAACCCCTTCATCACCTGCTCCTGCCTCCTTATGGGAGGTGTACATAATTGTC
>WFQS01000452.1 GCA_015486915.1 Desulfobacteraceae bacterium | reverse complement strand
GCAGGAATATAAATGAAAATTGCGGGTCTCAGCATACGGATACCCTTGGTGAACTTGTTTTAAAACACAGTGCAGACTTAGGTCTTGCCTTTGATGGTGATGCAGACCGTTTGATTGCTTTGGATGAAAATGCGGAAAAAATCACAGGGGACAGGATACTTGCCATCTGTGCAAGCCATGCTAAAAACATGGGGCGATTGAAAAACAATATTGTTGTAAGCACGGTGATGAGCAATATCGGGCTTTCAAAAACCCTTGAATCCCTTGGCATTGATCATGTTACAACCGATGTGGGAGATCGTAAGGTTCTGCTGAAAATGCAGGAAACAGGTGCTGTAATGGGCGGTGAGGATTCAGGCCACATGATTTATTCTAATAGCCACACCACGGGAGACGGGATACTTACAGCACTGAAAATCATCATTGTAATGCTTGATACGGGAAAAAAAATATCCGAGCTTGCCTCCATAATGAAAGTTTATCCACAGATTCTCATGAATGTTGAAGTTGATCCTTCAAAACCCGATTTCATGAAAATAAAAGAGATTGCTGATGAAATTTATGCTGTTGAGAATGAACTTGGAAAAAAGGGCAGGGTCTTGGTGAGATATTCGGGTACCCAGCCACTTCTCAGGGTTATGGTGGAAGGACCTGAAAAAACACTTACAGAACAATACTGCAAAAGAATATGCAGTACAATAAAAACAAAAATCTAACGCGGAAAACCCGCACTCCATGTGAGACCCGCGCCCCATGTGTGTGCTGCACTTCAGCTGCACTTCAATTTCATGTGTCTTATGGCAGAAATTCAGGAGTAAGGCATTAAATGTGAAAAAGATGAATCTGAAAACTTGATGCAATCAATTGAAAAAAATCAATCTGTTTTTTACATGCCGCAATCAAATATCGATGCGCCCCGGGTGAGCCTTGACACAACAGATAATGCCGTCACCCTTGTTTTATCCGGAAGGATTGACGCAGATGGATGTGCTGCAGTGTGGAAAAAAGCTTCTGAATTCATCATAAAAAAAACAGAAAATTTATCCGGTATTCCACCTTTTATTTTAAACCTTGAAAATGTAAATTATTTTGATACTGCAGGCGCTGCCCTTGTCAGTAATATCAACGGGCTTGCAAAAAAAAAAGGATGGGATAAAATATCGATTAAGGGGCTTAACCCCGAATATTCATCCCTTGTCAAACTATCCCTTGATATTGATCCTTTAATCCATGTTGGAAACCCTTCAGCCTCCCTTTCTTTTATTGAAAAAAAAGGAGATGAATTCTCAGATTTTTTATCCGATCTTGGCCTTTTTATAACTTTTATCGGTGAAATCACATGGGCACTTTTTACAAGTTTTAAACAGCCTTTTCGCATAAGATGGCATGAAACATTTGTGGTTGCTGAAAAAGCGGGTGTTGATGCCCTTCCCATTGTGTCCCTGATCAGTTTTATTGTGGGCCTTGTCATGGCTTTCCAGGCGGCTATTCCCATGAAGATGTTTGGTGCGGAAATCTATGTGGCAAATCTCATAGGAATTGCCATGGTCAGGGAGCTTGGGCCATTAATGACTGCCATTGTCCTTGCAGGCCGTTCTGCATCGGCATTTGCCGCTGAAATAGGCACAATGAAAATCAACGAGGAGATTGACGCTTTAACCGTTATGGGATTTGATCCTGTTAAATTTCTCATTGTACCAAGGGTGATTGCCTCCACTTTTATTACGCCGCTGCTCACCGTATTTGCAAATCTAATGGGAATATTAGGCGGTGCATTGGTTATTCTTGCTTTTGGATATCCCATTATCACCTATTATAATCAGATTGCAGGCTTTGTGACATGGGAAGATTTTGCAGGGGGCATTGTAAAGTGTTTTGTTTTTGGTATACTCATTGCCGCCACGGGATGCATTAAAGGATATCAGACAAAACAGGGGCCTTCTGCAGTTGGTGAGTCAACCACCAGCGCCGTTGTCTCGTCCATTATTTTAATTGCTGTTTTTGACGGCATTTTTTCCGTGGTTTATTATTGTCTTGGTATATGAAAAAAAATTACATTATAACTGCCATTTCTGCTGCACGCGGTATTTTTTATGAAAGAAGCCATCATTAAAGTTGAAAACCTCTATGCAGGATACAACAGCAAAGCCCTTATGGAGGATCTCTGCTTTGATGTAAAAAAAGGGGAAATTTTTGTCATCCTCGGGGGATCAGGATGCGGAAAAAGTACCGTGTTAAAACATATGACAGGCCTTGTTCCACCGGTTTCAGGTAAAATTTTAATAAATGGCACTGACATGGTTACAGCCGAGGGGAAAAAAAGGAATCGCCTGCTCCAGACGATTGGTGTGGCATTCCAGAACGGGGCATTATTCGGTTCCATGACGGTTTTGGAAAACATCATGCTGCCTCTCGAAGAATATACTTCTCTTCCAAAGGATGCGGTAAAGGCCATTGCCATGATTAAACTCAAGCTTGTGAATATGGAAGACAGCGCATATCTTCTGCCGGATGAACTAAGCGGTGGCATGAAAAAAAGGGCCGCAATTGCAAGGGCCATGGCACTTGATCCTGCCATATTGTTTCTTGATGAACCATCGGCAGGGCTTGATCCCCTTACATCTTCCTCCCTTGATTCTTTGATAATAAACCTTGCGGAAGTTTTAAATATCAGTTTTGTTATTGTAACCCATGAACTGGAAAGTATATTAACAATTGCCGATAATACCATTATCCTTGAAAAAAAAACAAAGGGGATAATTGCCAGGGGAAAGCCAAAAGATCTTAAGGCGGATAAATCCAACCCCT
>WFQS01000451.1 GCA_015486915.1 Desulfobacteraceae bacterium | reverse complement strand
GATTATAAATTGAGAATAATCCTTAAAGATAATAGTTTTATAGATGTAAATTTATCTAAGAAACTGTTAGGTAAATTTGGTTTTCACTGGGAATGCCAAGGGGATGAAATATACAGATATGATAATTTTCCAGATAAGAATTGTCGAAAATTATCTACATATCCATATCATTTTCATAATAATTCAAAGGAAAATATACAATCCTCTCCATTTTCTCTTTCACCAATAGAAGGTTTCAGAGATTTTATGGAATTTGTCAGAAGTAAACTGGTATGTAAATAACTGCCATGAGGCCGAGCTGGCTACTCTTAAACGACCTCAAAGAATCAAAGATTCTGACAAACATAGAAAAAGCATTTGTGACTCTTTCAAAAATGAGCTCTTTCTTATAACCGCCATGAGGCGGATCTGGATTCTCACAGACTGCCTCTCAACAAATATAGAAACTCTTATTCGTGAAGGAACTTTGCAGGAGTTTCATATGAAAAAAAGGATAGAAAAGTAATTTATTGGTTTTGCAACCCTTAGCTTATTAAATAATTACAGAATGTTAAAAAAAATGGAAAAAAAATGACTCTCAACGGCATACCAAGGGATGAATGCGGGGTTTTTGGTATTTACAGGCATTCTGAGGCGGCACAGCTTACCTATTTTGGTCTTTATGCACTCCAGCACAGGGGACAGGAAAGCGCTGGAATTTCAGTTGCAAAGGAAAAGGACAAAATATATTCCCACAAGGGAATGGGGCTTGTGCATGATATTTTCACCACGGAAGATCTAAAAAAAATCGAGGGCGGTAGTGCCATTGGCCATGTACGCTACTCCACCACAGGGGATTCCATTCTGTCCAATGCCCAGCCATTTGTTGTACAGCACAAGGGCAGGGCCTATGCAGTGGCACACAATGGTAATTTTGTCAATGCCCATATTTTAAAGAATGAGCTTGAAGAAAACGGGTCTATATTCCAGACAACCATGGACAGTGAGGTGTTTCTCCATCTTTTTGTAAAAAATCTCAAACAGGGAAATGTTGTTGAGGCGGTGCAGAAAGCTGCTGCAAAAATAAGAGGCGCATATTCCCTTGTTTTGCTCACCTGCAAGGGAGAAGTAATAGGAGTTAAAGACCCCTATGGATTCAGGCCCCTTGCCCTTGGCAAACTACACGGCCATTATGTTCTTTCCTCTGAAACCTGTGCATTTGATCTTGTCCAGGCGGAATTTGTACGAGAACTTGAACCTGGAGAAATTGTAATTATAAATGAAGACGGTGTGACAAGTATAAAACATGAACCTCCCATGCCCAACAGATCCCTATGTATATTTGAGTATATCTATTTTGCAAGACCTGACAGCACGATTTTCGGCAGAAATGTTTACAATATGAGAAAGGATCTTGGCAGAAGCCTTGCAAAAGAAGCTCCTGTGGATGCTGATTTTGTCATGCCCTTTCCCGATTCGGGAAATTATGCTGCCATAGGATATGCCGAGGAATCGGGCATTCCATTTGAAATGGCAATGATAAGAAATCACTATGTGGGAAGAAGTTTTATCCAGCCCACCCAGAGCATGCGGGATTTTGCAGTAAGGGTAAAACTCAATCCTGTGCGGGAACTTATCAGGAACAAGGAGATCATTATTATTGAGGATTCCATTATAAGGGGAACCACCGCAAAAACAAGGGTTGCGGCTTTAAAAGACCTTGGCGCAAAAAAGGTTCACATGCGTATAAGCTGCCCCCCCCACAGATATCCATGTCACTATGGGATAGATTTTTCAACAAGGGGCGAGCTTATTGCCGCTTTAAAAAGTGAAGAAGAATTAAGGTCTTATCTTGGCCTTGATTCTCTTCATTATCTTTCCATTGAAGGTATGCTTGAAGCAAGCGGAGTTAAAGATCCTGAAAACAATTTCTGCAAGGCATGCTTTGACGGTTCATACCCTGTTCCCTGCGATTCTTCACTTTCAAAAGAATGTATGGAGTAGAGAGGCATGCAGAAAAAAGCAACCGTTCACAGTCAATTCGCGAACT
>WFQS01000450.1 GCA_015486915.1 Desulfobacteraceae bacterium | reverse complement strand
GTAAAATAACATGCATAGGCAGATCAGGAGCAATTGATTTTGAAAAACTAAAGGCAATCAGGCCTGATTTGATGCTGACCTGGGATGCCTGCGCCATTGCAAAAATTACAAGGCTTAATATCCCCGGAGTAATAACCACCACAGGGGAAGCTATGGATCTTAAAACACGAATACAGTTTATCCGGTTTCTCGCCGTGTTTTTCAACAGACAAAAAGCTGCAGACGCGTACATAATCAGAATCGAAAATACCATTAAAAATATCCGTAACCGTGAATTGTCAATGAGTAAAAACAGTGCCGGAAAAAAATCGGAAATCATATGGGGAGATATATTTGAAAAAAGAGTGCTTGTTGAGCCGGGGAACTCCTGGGCTGCCGAACTTATAAACCTCAGTGGAGGAGATTATCTTTTCAATGACATAAAAGGGGCATCCTGAATCGAAATCTCACTGGAAAGGTTTCTTTCCAGCGGAAAAAAAGCTGATATCCTTTTTACATACAGGACTCCCAAAACAGGGGCAGAATCAAAACAGGCTCTTGCCGCTGTAAATCCGGTATTAAAAAATATAAAACCCCTGACAGCACAGGGCAATGTGTATGCTCCGCTTCCCTGCTACAATCAGTCTGCAGACAGGTTTGATAAAGTAATTGAAGAGATAGCCTCAATTATTCATCCTGGAATGTTTCCGGAAACACATTTAAAATTTTTTATCAGGCTTCCTGAAAAAATCCGCTTAAACGGGGTACGGGATCAATGAATGATTTATCAAATAACTATTTATCAAATATTAACGACAAAAAATACACCGTGGTGTTTGTCCTGCTTGGTTTGATCCTGACAGCTGTATTTGCAGCCAATATAATGACAGGGTCGGTAAAGATTGGTTTTTCTGAACTTCTCCATATTATAGGAACTCATGATATAACGGACACCAATGGATTTATTGTCTGGAACATCCGCATTCCAAGGGCGCTTGGTGCTGTACTTGGCGGAGCATATCTTTCCGTTGCAGGGCTCCTGCTCCAGGTGTTTTTTTCCAATCCCATTGTGGGGCCTTTTATTCTCGGGATTTCCTCAGGTGCAACCCTTATGGTATCCATTGTAATGCTCACCGGCATAAGCCTTGGATTTACAAATTTCATTCCTTTTCTTACAAGTATATCCGGCCTTGCCGGGGCCTATGCAACCATGGCGGTAATTATTGTTATTGCGGCAAAGGTCAAAAAAGGAGTTACCCTGCTCATTGCAGGACTGATGATGGGGTATCTCTGCCATGCAGTAACCAGTATTCTTGTTGTTTTTGCGGAACAGCAGAAAATCAAGGGCTTTGTACTCTGGCAGCTTGGAAGTTTTTCAGGATTGAAATGGACAGAGATAGAGCTGTTATCCGTTACCGGAGGCCTTATCCTGATTCTTGTCTATTCTCTGAGCAAATCATTAAATGTCTTTCTTTCCGGTGAAACATATGCCCTGACCATGGGCCTTAATCTCCGTTTGTTCAGGTTTCTAATTATTTTCTGCGCCTGCGCCCTTGCAGGAATGGTAACCGCATCGGCAGGGCCTGTGGCGTTTATAGGTCTTGCAGTGCCCCATATGGCCAGACTTTGCTTTTCAACATCGGATAATCGTATTTTAATACCCGGAACCATACTGACAGGAGCCGTTGTAACAGTGTTGTGCGATCTTGCGGCACGGCAGATCTTTTCCCCTGTTGAACTTCCAATAAGCGCAATAACCGCTTTTTTCGGAGCTCCTGTTGTTATTGGTCTTTTAGTGAAAAATAGGGCTTTGGCATGACAGAGAAAATAATGAACTTTTCCGGTTTATCCATTGGTTATGATAAAAAAATCGTTATGGAATTAAAGGACCTGTACTTTGAAAAAGGGAAATTCATATCTCTTTTAGGCCCCAACGGAGCAGGCAAGACAACACTTTTAAGAACCATGGCAAGACTGCTTAAACCTTTAAAAGGATCTGTTTTTATTGACAATAAACCTTTAAATGAATTCAGTCAGAAAGAGCTTGCCCAAACACTTTCGGTTGTGCTCACCGACAGGGTTTCCATGGAGCTTTTTTCTGTTTATGAGTTTGTTGCGCTCGGACGTTATCCATATACAGATTTTCTGGGAAAATTGAAAAAACAGGATAAACAGGCGGTTATTGATGCACTTACCATGGTGAATGCGGAATATCTTATTGCAAGAAAGTTTAATAATTTAAGTGACGGAGAAAAACAAAAAGTGCTTCTTGCCCGGGCTTTGTCTCAAAATCCCCGCCTGATCCTCCTTGACGAGCCTACCATTCACCTTGACCTGAAACACCGTGTGGAAATGATGTCCATACTGCAGAAATTATGCAGGGAAAAGAAAATTACAGTGATAGCATCATTGCACGATGTGGATATTGCAGCAAGGGTTTCCGATTATGTGATCCTTGTAAAAAACGGCAGGGTCATTGACTTTGGCACTCCAGAAGAATCCCTTGACGGCAAAAGTGTTGCAGATCTTTATGATTTTAAGGATGCAAGCTTTAATCCGCAGCTTGGAAGCATTGAAATCAACGGCAATAACCATAAAGCAAAAGTATTTGTAACAGGAGGAATGGGCTGTGCAACTGTTTTTTACAGACTGCTCGCAAGACATGGATTTAAAATTTCAACCGGAGTTATCCACAATAATGACATTGATTACTTTGTTGCAAAATCGCTTAATGCACAGTGCATTACCTGCCCGCCCATGGAAAAAATCACAAAAGACAAAACAGAAAAAGCCTGTAAACTGATTTCCGGGGCTGATTGTTTTGTTGATACAGGATTTTTAATAGGCAGATTAAATCAGATGAACACAGAACTTGTTCTATATGCCTTAACCCTTGATATACCTGTTTTCTCCTTAAGAGATAAAAAAGAATTTTCTGAAATTTTTTCAATAGAATCAAAAACCTGCATGGAGAAAATTGTTTTCTGTGAAAACATAATTCAATTACCGGATAAAATGGAGAATTATTTCAGGTGAATAAATATCCCGTATATATTGTTCTTCTGCTCACAACTGCATGTAATCTTAAATGTGCATATTGCTATAGAAAAGACGGCGATTCCATGCGCATGCCATGGCAGATAATTGAAAAATCTCTGATTGCTGCGGCAAAATCAGGCAAACACTTCCATGTTCAGCTTGCAGGGGGGGAACCTTTATTTGAACCGGAATTAATCAAAATGACAGGAGATTTTATACTTAAAAATAATCTTCCTGCTTCCCTTGGAATTCAGACCAACGGGACATTGGTTGACACATCCCTTATAAAAATATTCAGGGATTACAATATGCAGGTGGGAATAAGCTTTGACGGTCCCGTTGAGATCCAGGAAAAACTCAGGGGAAAATCAAAGTTAACACTTAAAGGCTTAAAACTTTTATCGGATTCTGATTTTCCGTTTCAGGTTACCTGCGTTGTAACGGAACATAATGCAGATTCACTGGATCAACTGGCGCTTATTCTGGGAAATTTCGGTTCGGCAAGGGGTATAGGGCTTGATCTTCTTGTATGCAGGGGACGGGCAGTCAAAGGCCGGGGCGTGTATCCCTGTTCCCAAAAAGATTTGAAAACAGGAATAAAAAAGCTTGTACAGACGTTGATATGGGTCAATAAAAATCGTTCCCACCCTCTTAAACTCAGGGAACTTGAAACTTTAAAACGCTCATTTAAACAAAAAAAGTCAAGCCCTTTCTGTTATGTCCTCACAGGAGAAGCAATGGCAGTTAATCCTGACGGGACAATTTATCCCTGCGCCCAGTTAATGGATGATCCGGTATTTGCCATGGGAAATATCAATGAACCTGATACGCAGCATGACGAAAAATACTGCAGTCCGGAAAATATACTGAAATCATGCATATCTGAAAACGAACAATGCCGGGACTGCCCGATTTCAACATTCTGTCCCGGAGAGTGTCCGGCGAGGCTTTACTATAACGATGATGAAACCGGCCGTCTTGCATGTGTCATGTACAAGACACTGTGGAAAGAATACCAAAATCACCCGGAAGGCGGATACCTGCTTTAAGCATGTAGCCCTTTACTTCAGCCCGGCACTTATGTGTCATGCAGGC
>WFQS01000449.1 GCA_015486915.1 Desulfobacteraceae bacterium | reverse complement strand
TAAGTAGCTTTAATAAATTTTTCAATTTTAGCAGGATATGGTAATAATGGTTTTGGGCCAGGTGTTATATTTTTCCCTTTCATAAACGGTGCCTCATAAATTATTAGTTGAGATTGCACCGTAACCATCTCATATTATCAGATAAATGTCTATAACTTTGTACCTAATTGATATCTATTATTATTTTAATCAAGTTATTAAATTTCAATTGCTAAGAATCTTTCAATTTTTGTAATTGCCTGTTCGTGATAACCATCATGCCAGAGGTTAATGGCTTTTCGTTCTGTTGCAGCTTGATCATAATTTTGAACACCTTGACTTTCTTCATCTACCAACTCCGCAAGTGTTTCTGCATGATATTCAGTCCAGTCAGTATCGCGGTTAAAGCTTCGTTCTATTGTTTTGGCCAAATCCTTTAACTCTTTTACCTCTTTGCTAACTTCAGTACCAATTTCTAATTGAGCTCTTGTGGCAATAGTTAGAAATCGAAAATTAGCATCTTTCGCAATCCAAGCAGCTAAATTAGCCCCTGAAAGTATCACAACACAGTGATCGCCTGAGCCTCTCGCTCCTCGCCCAATTCCCTGTTCAATACGTTGTGCAAGCATTCTAATAATTGTCGCACCATTATAAAGGGCGCTGGCTCTGTATAGCTCATAAGTTGAAGTTCCTGCGGGCAATCCGTGCATGATGAGTAGGCGACAAGAGTCACCTGGTAAATCAATCCCATCATATCTATTAGAGAACACAGCCGGGCCGAATGTTTTTCCCGTTTGCAATTCCTCTACTATTCTTTCAACGTCAGCAGATCCTTTGGCCACAGTTGCTACATCATTCCAGTCAGAAGCAATTTTATCTGATGGTGTGAGTACAACAGCTCCCAACTTTTTTTTATCAGATGTCCAGTCAATCAATTTTTTTATTGCTTCATTCACATTGAAATCAAATGGCATTAAATCCGGAATCAAAATCATTCTCTCACTAACCCCTGCTAAGGAGCGAGATGTAAGAGCCTCTGTAACTGATTCTGGATTTGCATCAAATGTACGAATTATTTCACTATCATCCGCAATTGTAGCGGACATATAAATGCGGCGAGGTGCTTCAGCAAAGGTAGGGAAGGCATTAACCAAAGGGAGGATAGGTGTGATAGTAAAAGCATCTTTGCTGATAAGTGCGTGGCAGAGATGGAGATTGTCTCGTAGTAGTGGCCAAATTAAACGGTAGCTGTCAGCATCGGATTTAATTTGCTCTCGAACGGTGTCAAGCTGTTCATGCCAAGCCCAATAAGGGACTTCTAAAACTCCATACTCAGCACCCGAAACTATATCATCAAATGAACCCAACTTATCTATGTCTCTGAATGCTTTTCTAAATAGCTCAGTTAAACACTCATAACGATCTCCGTTATTTTTCAATATATCGAGCGTGAAAGACTCGCGAACAGTTGAAAATGCTGCATGTGCATCATCAAGTATGATTGCTGCTACTTTTTGGGGATACCCTGAGCCACGGATTCCAAATTTACTCAAACCATGGAATAGCGCTTTATAGGTAGCAACCATTATGGCGTTCCCATTAACAAAATCATCATTCAATGGCCTACCCCTTTCGTAGGCTACCGCTGAAATTCCATGAGCTTTTGCTTTTTCAAGTGTTTGATTCACAAGTTGTACAGTTGGTGACAAATACAATACTGGTTCACCAGTTTCATTAAGTGTAGACTGTGCAATCAGAAGCCCAACTAAAGTTTTCCCACCCCCAGTGTGCAATTTTAAAACTACATCTTGATTGGATCGAGTTTCAAACCATGATTGAAGAACCCCAGCTTGACTTGTGTAAAGGTCATTTATCCCTGGCGGTTTTGGTAAACGGCGGAAAATTTCTGTGGGGTCAAGTTGTTTTGTTTTTTTCTTTTTAGTTCTTAATTTACCAAAATCTACCATCGTAATTCCTCAATGGAATATGGTTGGTGTTTACAGCAGGAATAAATTAATATTTTTTAAACCCACCGGATTATATATCACAAGTATTCCACATTCTATTTGAAATTCGTTAACGATTGAACTGACGGGCCGCGCCAAGGCATTTGAAATAGGCGGCTGAGCTGCTCGCGGTCCCGTCCAGTGATTGGTTACATTTCAAAGCATAGAAAATCTTCGAAAGTTAAGGAACCTTTTTACCCAAGTTCTAAATTCAAAAGCTCAAAGGTGATAATATTTGATTTTGTTTTTTAAGGGGGACTTCAAAATTACTCGTCTTCAACTTCCTTCATATTGAGGATGAACTCATCTGGTAAGCTCAGAGGCAACTGAAGTCTGACTTTCATTTTATACAGAATGTCATTTAATTCATCACGTGTCATGTTATAAAGTTCTCTAACAAAATAGACATGTTCTTTCCTGAACTGATCTTTAATGTCCTCTGATTTGCCTTCAATCTCATATGTGACCTTAGTTGAATAATCTAATTTGCAGAGTTTTTCTTTTTTGTTTTCCTCACAAGAAATGGTTAAATTATATGTAACTTCATATCCCAAGTCTTTTTTTTCATCATCGAAATGCAATCCAACACCAATGCCAATTTTAAGGGCAGAATCTTCTGATGGCGGGGTCAATTTTTCCGCTTTAATCTTCTGCAAAGCTATCTTTTTTATCTTTGATTGAGTAAAAATATTCAAAATTTTAACTCCTTTAATTGGCTCTTGCTTTTGCTATTGGTGCGAATTCAATAATATCATTATTGACTTTTGGGAAAGCTACGTTTTCAGGGATTAAATCATTGTAAGATTTTTCTACCACTATGTTGATGGTATGATGATTATGAACCTCTGAAGCTTGTGAAGATCGTTCCAAATAGTTCGTGATAGCTTTGTTTACAACTTTATTAATAGTTAACCCTTCTTGTGCTGCATGAAGTGCCAATTCTTGATGTTTTTCAGGCTCAATTCTAATATTGAAGGAACCATTAAAAGACTTAAGAGGCTCAATTTTTAGTTCTTTACAAGTGTCGATATAATCATCAACTGCAGCTTTAAATTTGGCTTTTAAGTTAATCGGGGTATCTGATTCATAGGTAATCAAGTCATTTATAAAAAGAATTTTGCCGTGAACACAATTATCCTTGATGCTTACTTCAACAGAGCCAATGAAGTCTTTGTATTTAATCGTTTCCATTGGTAACTCCTATTTGTTTTAAATTTTTAATAACATCCAATACCTGGTAATTTTTAAGTATTTTTGTAGGATGAGGTTTGTCGATCATTATCAGGTTGCGTGGGCTTTCAAGATAAAATTTAACTCGAGAACCATCTCCTTCAAGCTTTTTATAGCCAAGCTTCTTTAAAAGAGAAGACAAATCAGACCATGTGAAGTCTTTAGGCTTTGATAATAACCGTTCAAGTAACTTTTGTTTTTTACTCATAAATGATGTATCGTCCAAAATAGAGTGCAACTAAAATTTAGTTGCACTCTGCTTGTCTTTAGTATGATGACTTAGGGTTTGTCAATAGAAAAGCAAAATATTTTATAATTTTTATTGGAGATTGCACAATCAATATTGTTCCCGGACTGTTATAAGTTAAGATGAAATGTAACGACAACATCACCGGTGAAACCCGGTGCATGTTGATTGTTGGAATTGCACTAAGGATCAAGAGTAGACTTAACCCCGTTCACAAAATAGCTGATCCAGATTATAGAATGGCTCAATTGAGACATCTTCTCTTTTCTGAGATTCATTCCCAGCATATACAAGACCGCTGCCATCCGGCATCTTATCGTTAAACAGTGCTGTAAAATGCCTCAGTCCTTTAAAATAATCTCGTGTAATGGTCATGCCTGCTTTTATTTCAACAGGAAAAATGTCAGGGCCATTAACAAGTAAAAGATCAACTTCATTGCCTTTGCTGTCGCGGTAAAAATAAAGATTGCTGTGTCTGCCACGATTGAATCGATACTTCAAGGCCTCAGCTACTACCATGTTTTCAAACAGATGTCCGTAAAGGGGATCCCGCGTAATCTGCGTTTCATTCTGGATGTTTAACAGATATGATGCCAGGCCGATATCGTAAAAATACAGTTTAGGGGATTTGACCAGCCGTTTTGAAATATTTGCATGGTAGGGTTGCAGAAAAAATATGATATAGCTCGCTTCAAGTATTGAGAGCCAGCTTCTGGCTGTGGTGTGAGATATCCCGGTATCATTGGCCAGGCTGTTCATGTTTAAAAGCTGCCCCACACGCCCGGCGCAAAGTTTTATGAAACGCTGAAACAAGCCTATATTTTTAATCGTTGTCAGTTGCCGAAGATCTCTTTCAACATAGGTTTCAAAATAATTGCCAAGGGCCTGGTTCGGTTCCAGGTCTTTATCCCAGATTCGCGGGTAAAAGCCCTGATACAGCAGGCGGTCAATGGCAGGCAATGAAAAGCCCGATTGAATTTCTTCAAGGCAGAAAGGCAGCAGCTTGATCAGGGCAGTCCGGCCTGCAAGCGACTGGTTGATGGTATTACTGATTTCAAACTGCTGGCTGCCGGTAAGAATAAACTGTCCTTCCCGCTGGTTTTCATCTACCAGGGGTTGAATATAGGAAACCAGATCCGGCGCTCTTTGAATTTCATCCAGCACGGCACCATCCGGAAATTGGGCTAAAAAACTTCTCGGGTCATCAATGGCAAATTGTCGGGTGTCAGGAAATTCCAGATTGACATATGGTTTGTCTGAAAATATTTTTTTGCACAGGGTGGTTTTTCCGCTTTGCCTCGGACCTGTGATGGTGAGCACAGGGTATTGCCCGGCAAGTGATTTTGCAATCGGTTCAATTGTTCTGTCGATGAGATTCATGGGAATGCTATATAAAACATTGGTGTATTTTGCAAGTTAAATATTCAAAATACACCTAATTGTTGTTGTGGCATTGGAGATTCAATTCACCCCACAGATGCTTTTGTTTGTCTTTCATTTAGATTGTGTTTCTGTGTTAAAATATCTCGTCGAATCACCTGTTCGCCACGTCCTTTAACCTCAATCATCTGGGTTTCCAAGCCGGTGATAAAATAATCCAGCCATCCGGTCATATCCATATCATTTTCACGAACGCTTTGGATTTTTTTATAGAAAGTGGGCCTGTCACGATCATAATATTCACTGATGGTAAAAAGGCGCTT
>WFQS01000448.1 GCA_015486915.1 Desulfobacteraceae bacterium | reverse complement strand
GCATTCATCCCGGGAAAACAGGAAAAAAAAGGATCTGGATACATGCACTTTCCATGGGAGAAGTAAAATCTGCAATCCCCCTTGTGGAAATACTCAGAAAGAAAAATTCTGAAGCTGATATTATTTTTACCATCAGCACAAAAACCGGATTTGATCTCGCAAAATCTCTTTTCTCCCGGAAACCATCCCTTAAAGACATAGAAACAGCTTATTTCCCTTTTGATTTTATTTTCAGTGTAAAAAGGGTGATATCATTGATAAATCCCGACCTGGTTATACTTGTGGAATCAGATATCTGGCCTAATTTTCTATGGGTGCTTCACAGCAAAAAAATACCTGTCTGCCTTGTCAATGCAAGGATGTCAGACCGTTCACAAAAAGGATACCTTCATTTCCGGCATCTTTTCAAAAATGTTTTTTCACGCTTCACCATGATTTTTGCCCAGACAAAAACAGATGCAGAGAAATTTACAGGCCTTGGGGTTCCTGCCGGAAAAATATTCGTCACCGGAAATATCAAATTTGATCAGAAACAGCCTCTCATCTCCCATGAAAAAATCGCATCCTGGAGGAATCTTCTTGATTTATCCGAAAAAAAGCCTGTCATAATTGCAGGCAGTACGCATCCCGGAGAAGAAAAATCCCTTGCCGATTTTTACACTGATATCAAAAAAGAACATCCCGGAATGATCTTGATCCTTGCTCCACGCAATCCTGAACGTGCATGTGCTATTGCTGACGATTATATGAGAAAGGGAATAGATGTTTCTTTACTTACCGATATAGAAAAAGGGAAAAAACCTTTAAGCGTAATTATCGTGGACAGGCTTGGGATTCTCGCCGAAATGTATGCACTGGCGGACATCGCATTTATAGGCGGATCAATGGTACCGGAAGGCGGGCATAACCCTCTGGAACCGGCCTGCTTTTGTAAACCAATTCTTTTTGGCCCGAACATGACTGATTTTACTGATATTGCCGATATGCTGATTTCCGGAAAAGGGGCTTTAATAATTCATAATACCGCGGAATTATGCCATGCTGTTCACATTCTTATGAAAGATGATACCATGCGGAAAACCATGGGGAATAATGCAGCAGGAGTGTTCCATGCCAATAGCGGCGCCACTCTCTGTACTTTAACCGGATTGCAGGCCATAAAAGCATTTTGACAAATAACAGGCCAAAGGGCAAATTAAAGGCAATACAGACGGTGGAAGAATTTCTTTACAGAGTAATAAAAATTTTTGTTATGGCCCTTGGCATCCTGCCCCGCATAGTTCAGAAATCCATGGCAGATTTAATAGGCATTATATGGTTTAAATCGGATAAAAGGCATTGCAGGGTTGTTGCGGAGAACATATCCATGGCATTTCCCGATAAAACCGGTTCCCGTGAAATTTCCCTGATGACAAAACAGGTTTTCAAAAATATTGCTCTGATTCCCTTTGAGGTGGGCTGGTGCAAAAGGCTGAACAGAGATCAGTTTTCCCGGCATTTTACTCTGAAGGGTCTAAAAAATATCAAAGATGCCCATGAAAAGGGAAAGGGTGTTATTGCCGTTTCCTGTCATATGAGTAACTGGGAACTTCTTGTTGCCGGTGCTGCAATGAGCGGATTTAATTTTTACGGTCTTTACAGAAAACTTGATTTTCAACCTTTGGAACGTTTTATGCTGGAAAGCCGTCAGCGTCTCGGTACAATTATGATTCCCCTTGGCGGGGCAAGCCGTAAACTTGACGGCATTCTGAAAAATAAAGGAGTGGTTGCAACACTTCTTGATCAGAACATGGACTGGTATCAGGGGGTATATGTGAATTTTTTTGGCCGTCCCGCCTGCACTCACAGGGGAGTGGCTTCACTTGCCATACGGACAGGAGCACCGGTTATACCGTTTTTCATTGCAAGGGAAAATAAAAAATTTGTTATTGAATTCGGACCGGAGATTTCTCCGTCCCGGACAGGGGATATCACAAAGGATATTGAAGCAAATACCCAAAACTATACAAAAGCCATTGAGGCAATTATACTCCGTCATCCTGACCAGTGGTTCTGGGTTCACAACCGGTGGAAAACCAAAAATTTCTGCCCGTGGCCGAGGCAGACAGAAAAATAAGAACCATGTCCCTGAAACCCGATACCATAAACAATCATCCCCGGCATCCCCGGATACTTATCCGTGCAGCAAACTGGGTGGGTGATGCCATCATGACCACGCCTGTTATCAGGGCTATTAAAAAAAATTATCCCCATTCCCATGTCACACTTTTATCAAAACCATGGGTGGCCCCTGTTTTTTTTAACAATCCATATATTGATGAAATTATGGTCTATGATGATAAAAACCGTCATACAAAGGGCATGGGAACACT
>WFQS01000447.1 GCA_015486915.1 Desulfobacteraceae bacterium | reverse complement strand
GCCTTAAATCCGTTCTAATACTGGCGATACCCGCCACCCATTTGCATATCCACGGTTTCCTGTTCTTTTGACAGTAATGTAGAAGTAAGACACTAAAGCTTGCGATGCCCTCCACCTGGAAATTTTAAAAACAAGGTGAATTAAAAGAAACAAATATATTCAAACATTTTAATCTCAAATTACCGGAGTTAATATGAAAAAGTTAGGTGATATCCTGCTCAGCAGGGAGCCCGTAAAAGAGATCGTCATGGGAAATGCTTAAGAAAAATCTGGAATTATTCAATGCTTTTGTTGAACGGAGCAGGTAAGCGCCCCGCCCCTTTTTTTGTTAAGTGTATATGCTCTGGATATTTGCGATAAGCCATTTTTGCGTTTCATGTATCTCTATTCTCGATACTTTAAATGTGTGATATACACAATATATGGTGTTAGATCCTTTATGGCAAATCTGCAGATATGCTATATCTTCTTGACTGAAATTCCTGCTGCTGGTAAAAGAAAAACATGAATGGAGAACCGAGAAAATTTGAACACTGGCGAAGGGATATGGTGGAAAGTCAGATCATAGCCCGGGGAATTACAGATTCTCATGTGATTAATGCAATGGGAAAAGTGCCACGGCACCTTTTTGTAAGTGAAGCCTTAAGAGACACAGCCTATGGTGATTTTCCACTGCCAATAGGTGAGAAGCAGACAATTTCCCAGCCTTATATTATTGCGGAAATGACCCAGGCACTTCAATTAAAGGGTGAGGAAAGGGTCCTTGAAATAGGTACTGGGTCAGGCTACCAGGCTGCAGTGCTTGCTGAAATAGTGTTTAAGGTCTATACCATTGAAAGAAATAATACTCTTTTTTTAAGAACAAGAAAACTGTTTGATAAACTCCAATACCATAATATAGTTGCAAAATATTCTGATGGGACCCAGGGGTGGAAACAGGAAAGCCCGTTTGATGCAATTATTGTAACTGCAGGGGGCCAGGAAGTCCCAAAGCCGTTAATTGACCAGCTTGCTTCTGGAGGTCGTCTTGTCATGCCCGTGGGGGGGCTTTTCAGCCAGGAATTAATTCTGCTTGAAAAAACTAGAGAAGGTGTAATTACCCATAATCTTGGCGGATGCAGGTTTGTAAAACTTATCGGCCAGCACGGGTGGACGGAATAACTTCCGGACGATTCATATTTATTCCATACTTTTTTCTATAATAGTTTTCCTGTTGCTTTTTTTATTTTATTCCAGTTGAATTTTTCAGCAAATTCAATCCCCTGTTTTTCAGAAAGTCCTTCATAGGAAACGATGAAAAGGCTTTGATTCGAACCTTTTTTATCAAGAAAAATTAGAACTACCCCTGTTTTTTCCTTTTTGTCGAAATTTGTGTATAAATTAAAACCATTAATGTTTTTCGTTCTAATGCTTGCTTCTGAAGTTTGAACATTCATCTGCTGCATCTGGCCCTGGGTCATCATGGAGTTGCCTATCATTATCGTTGCAGTGACATCTGCATGGCCACGTTTGTATTCCCGGACTGCATTGATCATTTTTATACCGTTCATATTCATATTCATGCCTTCTGCAGGGTCTGCTTTCCATCCTTTCATATCTGTAAGCAGAGGGGTAAGGCTGTTGGCCTGCTGTGCATGGGCAAAAGATGAAAGCGAAAAAAGAAAAATAATAATTAATGCATAATTTAATAATAATTTTGTTTTTGTCATTCTGTCATTCCTCCTTAGTTTGTTGATATTGTTTTTTAATTTAACCGCCATGCCCCTATATGCTAATTAAGATCCTCTTCAGGTTTTTGAGGCAAAGGCAATTTGATCACAGGGATGCCCTCTTTATCAAGGATTTTGTCATCTTCAGCCGTTGTACTCCCCCTGATATTCCTTTTTTCTGTGGTACCATAGTGCATTTTCAGAGCTTCCTTGGTAAAGTCTGATCCCACATTTTCAAAATTTTTTTCAACAAATTCAGTTATTTTTTCGGTAAGCTCAACCATTGCAGTATGGTTTGCACGTGTTCTATCCTCAACAAGAGAACGGGATGAAGTCTTCACGGCCACAGGAGAAAGTTTTTGCTCAACCAATGCCGTATTACAGACAGGACACGAGAGCTGGCCATTTTCCTGCTGTTGCAAAAAGGTGTTGCTGTCTTCAAACCAGCCCTCAAAACTGTGTCCGTTTATACATTCCAAGTCAAATACTATCATTTTATTTTATCCTGCTTACCCCTATGGCAATATTAAAACAATAGTCTCCCATTTTTTCAAAATTGGAAATTAAAGCTATAAAAAAAACACCTGCATCCACAGAACAGCAGGTTTTCCTGAGCCTGTCAATATGATCCTGCCGCATATCCTCACGCATCTGGTCAATGAGAGCTTCCTGCTTGACAGCTGTTTCATAGAAATTGTCAGGCTTTTCGTTCATGGCATTCATAACAAGAGCAAAAAATCTGTCAACTTCTCCTGCAATGGCATTCAGCCCTCTAACAGCTGTTTCACTTAATTGTATATTCTGGTCATAAAGCCGTTCTAAAAGCTTTGAAACATTTTCAATTGAATCCCCGATTCTTTCAATATTATTGGTGATTCTCATCATTTCCGATATTTCAAGGGCATCAGATTCATTAACATCACCCTGGTAAACGGTTATAAGATATTTTATTATAATTTTCTGCATGGCATCAATATGATCTTCCACTGCCTGTCGTTCAGCAAGTATGTCATCATCCCTTGCATTTATGCATTTGCAGATTTTGTTAAAATTCATGCGGGTGAATTCTGCCATTCTGTTGACTTCCCCCCGGACTTTGGCAAGGGCTCCAATGGTTGAGTCGATCATGTTGGCATCAAATTCCGGGAGCCTGTAACGCTCCTGTGCCGTTTTTTTCTTTGGAGAAAGGTAAATGGCAGCCTGGATAAGTTTTGGAAGAAAAAAAAGAAAAAAAGTTGCATTGATCACATTAAAAATTGTGTGGCCGTTTGCTATGTAGCGGTTTATATTGACCACGGTTCCGCCAACGGTTTCATTTACAGGGCCTGCTCCGAGAGCTCCTGAAATAAATTCCACAAGTTTTAAAAACCATGGGAACAGGATCACCATGATGGATACTCCAAGAACATTAAACAGTGTGTGGGCCCTTGCCGTCCTGTGGGCATCGATATTATCAGAGCCTATGGTTGCAAGCTCCGCCGTTATTGTGGTGCCTATATTTTCACCAAGAACAAGACCCATGGCAGTTGGGAAGGTGATAAGACCCTGGGTTGCCAGGGCCATAGTAAGGCCCACGGTGGCAGAGGAAGACTGAACCATGATTGTAACAAGAGTTCCCATGGCCACGCAGAGCAGAATACCTCCTATACTGTTTGTATTGAATTTTGTGAAAAAACTTATAAAATCAGGATTTGTCCTGATGGGGGAAAGACCGTGTTCCATTACGGACATGCCGTAGAAGAGAAGGCCGAAACCAAGGATAATATCTCCAAGGTACCTGTGTTTACGTTTTTTTGAAAAAAATTTCATTGAAACGCCCACGGCAATTGCAGGCAGTGCTATTTTTGTGAGCTTAAAGGCAATTAACTGCGCTGTAACAGTTGTTCCTATGTTTGCCCCGAGAACTACTCCAACAGCCTGCTGCAATGTCATTATCCCTGCGCCCACAAAACCAATGAGCATAACCGTTGTTGCTGAGGAAGATTGAATAACTGCCGTGACCCCGGCTCCTGTGAGGCATCCAATGATCCTGTTGGATGAAATTGCCTCAAGTATTCTTTTGATCCTCTTACCCGCGGTCATTTCAAGTCCCTCGGTCATCATTTTCATCCCAAGGATAAAAAGTCCCAGACCTCCGATCGTATTCATGAGTATATTTATTAAATTCAATTTTTTACCTTTTTTTAAATAACTGCCATGAGGCAGATCTGGATTGGCCCAGATTTGTCTCAAAGAATCAAAAATTCTGACAAATATAGGGTCGAAGACGCGAAGCCAACACTGATTCTTAAAGG
>WFQS01000446.1 GCA_015486915.1 Desulfobacteraceae bacterium | reverse complement strand
TATTAAAACCACAATGGTGCTGAAAACCGTTGGCAGCCAGGTGTTCTGAATAGAATAATAAGCTCTTACAACAAGGGTCTGGGCGGCATAGGCAAAGGTTCCTGCAAGTATAAAGGGTAACACTTCCGCTGTAATTTTTGTGGCCTGTAAATCAAATTTTCCCCTTTTAAACAGGATCAGAACAATTTCCTGTCTTAAAACCATTAAAAGAACGGAAACAGGGATTACAAGAAGGAGAAATTTAAGGGTTTTGTTGAGAATCCTGTTAAGGTGATCCATTTGATTTTCCGCCGCAAGCCTTGACATAAAAGGATATGAAGCCATGCCAACTGCCTGGCCGAATAATCCCACGAGAATATACATTATCCTTAATCCGTAATTCATGGATGCAATGCTTCCTTTGGGAAGAAATGAGCCAAAATATTTCAGCAGAAGTTCCGTGGAAAAAACCATTGTAAGTCCTGCCATAAGGGGCAGGGTTAAAATAATATATCTCTTAAAATCAGGATGTTTGATGTTGATAATCGGATAAATTTTAAGCCCTGTTTTTTTTGCTCCAAAGTACTGGAGAAGAAAATTTCCAATAAATGCACCCGTTAAAACTCCCCAGGCAAAACCTTCAATACCGAGAATTGAATTCAAGGCAAGCCCAAGTATAATTGTGAACAGATTGTATAAAAGGGGAGCCATGGCGGGAATTAAAAATTTTTCTTTTGCAAATTGCACAGCCATGAAAAGTCCGCCTGAAAAAAAGAAAAACTGGGCCGGAATTATTATCCTCGTCATCCTTACGGCCTTGTTAAACAGGATGGGATCATGAAGTCCAGGTGCAAGAATTTTTACAAGATTAGGTGCAAAAATCATGGAGAAAATTATAAAAACGACAAGAATTATGCTGAAACTGTTGAAAATAATGGAGAAAATCTTCCAGCCTTCGTCTTCTTTTTCCTTTGACAGCCAGTGGGAAAAGATGGGGATAAAAGTTACTGATAAAAAACCGCTTGCCACAATGTGGTTTAAAATTTCAGGAATAATAAATGAAATTTGATAGGCATCAACACTGCCTCCTGCTCCTCCTGCATAGGCCAGTGCCATCTCCCGCCCGAGACCAAGAAACCGGCTTGCAAAAACAGATGACATCATGATAAAAGATGCGATTCCGAGTTTTTTAAAGGTGGAAGTATTATTGTCTGTCATGGGAATTCTTTTTATATGAAATTCCTGTTAAGTACCTTACATATTTCAGTGAAAAAACGGGCCATGCCCGTGACCATTTATGTTTATGTTGTTTTTGTTGAGTTGAGGTTTATCATAAAAAAAATGCAAAGAAAAGCCGGAAAGCTTTTTAAAATGTTTGACTCGGAAAGAACAGCGGAATATAAGTAAAGGAATCATGGAAAGATTTATTTTGTTTTTTAAAAAATATAGGTTGATATTGCCTGTTTTCTGCTTTGTAATATCTGTTTTTTTTATGGGTATCAGAACGGCAGAATCAGATATTCCCCGAAATGATTCTGAAAATCGTTCTGTGATCCAGGTTGTACAATATCACCAGCGAATGGAGCCGGTCCCTTCTTCCATAAAATATATATCATGGTCAGATGTGAAATTACTTGATAATGGTCTTTACAAGGTCACGGTGATTTTCAGGTGCAGAAACAGATTTAACAGAAAACTTATTAAAAAACAGATTATCCTGATGGATGAAACCGGGAAAATAATAAAAGTAATGGATTGCAGATAGAAATGAATAAATTTACATTTGCCGGACTTATTTCATGGCTTGCAGCAGGATGCATCGCAGGATTTCAGGGGATAAAAGCTTTGATGAACACAAGTTATACGTGGCATGATATTACGCTATGGGATTCGGGCAACCGTTACATTCGAAATCTTCCCGATTATGTTCATATTGAATCTGTTCATAATGCACTTCAATTCCTGATTCATGATTTTGCTTTATACCAGCTTCTGGCAGCAGCAGGGCTGATCTTTTTTATCATCGGCGGGTTTTTCAGGAAATGATAGTATCCTGGCCGGATCCTGCCGTAAAGCTCATATCTTCAGCCAGGGTCATGACTATTGCTACATATTCTTTGGGAAAAGGGCCCTGGTCTGCGCCGGTATATTATGTCCATAGAAAGGATTTTTTTTATTTTTTTTCTAACTTTAGATCAAGGCATATAAGTGATACGGGAATAAAAAATGAAAAACCGGGGGCATGCTCAATAGTAAGTGCCTCCATATTTTCTGACTCAGCCTGTTTTCAAAACATTAAAGGACTGCAGATGGCAGGGGCAATAGAGCCTGTTCCAAAACAGAAAGAGGCAGTTGCCGCAGCAGCAGATTATATAAAAAAATTCGGGATCAATGTGGGACAGCAAAACAAACTGAAGTTTATAGCTCAGCATTTTCATGCAAGTTTTTATAAATTTATTCCTGAAACCGTTTTTTTTATGGATAACAGTGTTGAATTTAGTTTTAGAGAGAAATTAAACAATTTATGCCATGAAATTTAAAAGCCTTGGACAATGTATAGAATTTCTTGAAAAGGAAAAAGAGCTTGTAAGGATACCCCATGAGGTTGATCCGGATCTTGAAATGGCTGAAATTCACAGGCAGGTGTTTCAGGCAGATGGACCGGCAGTTTTCTTTGAAAAAGTTAAAAACAGCCCTTTTCCTGCTGTGTCCAACCTGTTTGGAACCTATGAAAGGGCATTAAAGATTTTTGAGCCTGAGCTTGAAAATATTAAAGCCCTTGTGAATTTAAGATCCGATCCTCTTTCTATGCTTAAATCTCCCATAAGGGGGATTAAAGCCCTGTCATGTCTGATTCATGCACTGCCTCTGAAAAGAAAAAATGGTCCTGTACTTGAATGCCGTACATCCATCAGTAAACTTCCCATGGTACGCTGCTGGCCAAAAGACGGGGGAGGTTTCATTCTGCTGCCCCAGGTTTTTTCCCGTGACCCTGGGGCCATGGGGATAATGAAGTCCAATCTGGGAATGTACAGGATTCAATTGTCAGGGGGAGATTATATTCCTGACAGGGAAACCGGCCTTCATTATCAGCTTCACAGGGGGATTGGGAATCATCATTTTAAGGCTTTGAAAAAGGGAATTCCTTTAAGGGTGAGTGTCTTTGTCGGAGGCCCTCCTGCACATACACTTGCCGCTGTTATGCCCCTGCCCGAAGGGATGCCGGAAATATGTTTTGCCGGAGCTTTAAGTTCAAGGGCGTTCAGATATGGTATCAGATCAGATTCAGTTGTTTCCCTTGATGCTGATTTCTGTATAACAGGCAGGGTTATGCCGTATAGGACAAAGAAAGAAGGTCCATTTGGTGATCATCTCGGGTATTATTCCCTTGAGCATGAATTTCCTTTTCTTGAAGTTGAATCAGTTTTTCACAGAAAAGATGCTGTATGGCCTTTCACCGTTGTGGGACGTCCACCCCAGGAAGATTCAGTTTTTGGAAGACTTGTACATGAAATTGCAGGAAACGCTGTTTCTGCTGAAATCCCGGGGGTAACTGCTGTCCATGCCGTTGATGCAGCAGGTGTGCACCCTCTTCTCCTTGCAAAGGCAAAGGAGAGATATTCTCCCTATGAGGAGACAAAGCCTAGAGAACTTTTAACCCATGCCAATGCCATACTTGGTTTTGGCCAGCTGTCCCTTGCTAAATATCTTTTTATCTGCGCCCATGAAGATGCCCCGGATCTTGATATAAAAAATGAGATGGAATTTTTTATTTATTTTCTTGAACGTGTTGATTTTAAAGAGGATCTTCATTTTCAGACAGGAACAACAATGGATACCCTTGATTATTCCTCTGAAAAATTTAACCGGGGATCAAAGCTTGTCATCACCGCTGCAGGAGAAAAGAAAAGAGAGCTTTTAAAAGAAATTCCGGTTGATCTGATGATTCCCTTTCCCTTTTCCGATCCTGCAGTTGCATGTCCCGGAGTCCTTGTAATTCAGGCACCGCCTTTTATAAGTTATCAGGACGCAGCAAAGGATATTAAAGGTCTTGATCCTGCGTTTTGCCGCAGAAAATCGATAATGCAGGGATTTCCCTTAATTGTGCTTGCAGATGATTCAAAGGATGCTGTTTTGAATTTCTCAAATTTTCTATGGACTGCATTTTCAAAATCCAATCCATCCCACGATGTTTACGGAGTTGACAGTTTTATCAAATTCAAGCATTTCGGGTGCAAAGGTTCTTTGATTATTGACGCAAGAAAAAAACCTTTTCATGCCCCGGCCCTTGAAGTTGATCAGAAAATTGCAGAAAAGGTTAAAAAACTCGGACTTAAAGGCGGGGCGCTTTATGGTATAATATAACGGCCATGAGGCCGATCTGGACAGCATTACAATGCCTCATGGCGGTTATAAAAAAAGTATTCTTAAAATCTGGAAGGTGATTTATGGAAAATCAAAAAACAAAAATTTCAAGAAAAATAACCGGGCTGGAAATTTTCTGTCATATATGCGGATGTGAACTGCCCTTAATGCATCCACATATCATGCTTGAGAGAAATGATGACAACGGAAATGTGATCTGCGAGGAATGTTATCAAAACCTTTGTGAAAAAAAAGAAATAAAAAAATAAAATAATTTTGTAAACATGAAAATCAAAAATTGCAGGTTTTGCTTAGACACTGTTTAGCATTTACATTAGAAAAATAACCGTCAGGATGCAGGAGATATAAAGCGGCGGGTACCTGAGAGTGCAGTTTTAATCCAGATACCCGCCTATAAAGTATATACTTTAGTCTTGTGATTTTTTGTTATTTTTTCACAACTCTTTTCAGAAAATAACCGTCAGGATCGCATTCTTCTATCAATATTTTTAAATCTTTCTCACTTGGCAGGGCCATTTCCTTAACATCCGGTGAAATAAGAAGCTCAAATCCAACAAGCTCCTGAATATCTTCCGGTGTTTTCCCCGGCAGCACTTCAAGAAGCATCATTCTTTTTGTTTCCTCATCATACCCGAAAAGGGCCTGGTTTGTGATTACACGATAGGGGCCGGAACCGTAAACACCTGCTTTTTCCCTGTAATCCGGAGAACCGTCTCCAAAACCTATGGATGTGACAAATTGTACCTTGTCAACAAATCTTCTTTTTTCAAGGGCCATGATTGCAATTGTTTTTTCACAGCTTGCAGACATTGCCCCAGCCCCGCCGCTGCCAGGGAAACGTACTCCGGGATTTTGGTATGTACCGCCTTCAAAGGTTGAGTTAAGATTTCCATGCATGTCTATCTGTGCACCACCGATGAAAGCATAATCAGCATATCCTCTCTGGGTTAATTCAAATGCTGCGCAAAGGCCTTTTGCAAAGGCTGCCTTGCGGAAAGCCCTTGTATCACCAACTGAAAGGGGCAGTCCCTGTTCAAGTATGGCACCAAAAGAGCCTGCTTCAAAGATCATCTGGATTCCGGGAGCATGGGTTAACTGTGCATGGAGGGCTGCAATAATCGGCAGTCCTGTCCCTACAAATACAACGGTTTCATCTTCAAGGACGCGTGAACCTGCATAAGCTATCATTTCCATCGGGCTAACTTCAGCCATATTATCCTCCTTATAAAAACATATTTATATATGATAATTTCATTTTTTTATTTTGCATATCTTTATGCCGTTATATGATTACGGGCTGGCACTGGTCGTTCTGTTTAAGTTCTTTTATTGTTTTATATGGCCTTGTTGCAAGATAATCATCAAATGTTTCACAACCGTAAACGTATTTATCAAAATATTCTTTTAATCCGTCCTTGTTGCCGGTTTTTCTGAAATCATCGCATACTTTTCTAAATGCCAGCATTTCAGGCATGTCAAACCAGTTATAACCGTAAACAGCACCTGGATAAGCTCCAAGGGGCTGCTCAACAACAGCATCCACAACAACATATGGTATTTCCGTTAAATTCGGATATTGTCTGATGCTTTCCGTTGGAATAACCTGTTCAACTGACATGATACATCTGTTTGAAGCCTGTGCAATTTCAGGACATGTGCAAAGAGCGCCAAAAATTCTTGCATTTCCGTTCTGGTCGGCAACCTGGGTATGAATAATACCAAGATCGGGGTTGATGGCTGGAATTACGTAGGTGTTGTCTCCTGTAAAAGGACATTTCACCATGGTTCCGCGGTTGACACGTTCCATGTCTGATCCGCCCTGGTCCTTGATGGGGATAAAGGGAAGTCCCATGGCGCCTGCTTTGAATCTTGCGGACATTCCGTAATTGGTATAATCGTCAACCTTGATCATTCCGTTTTTTGTAAGATACCTGAAAAGAGGTGCTATGCCAATGATTTCATACCCCCACCATGCAATTTCAGCAGTTGCTATGGAAACATGGCTGTCATCGAGGATCATAGCTCCTGCAAGCAATTCAACGCATAGTGACTGTGACTGGAATGAAAGATGCAGGTTTTTTGCACCGTGTCTGATTATTTCATGTATAATTGCAATGGGAACCCTTGTGTTCACAAATCCTCCGATTCCGATACTCATATCATCTTTTACGTAGGCATTGACAGCTTCTTTCATTGTCATGCGTTTGTCACGCAGTCCTTTTTTTTTGGCAACGGCAGCTTTTCTTGCCTCACGGGGAGTAGGTCCCCAGAATTCGAACGGTGTATCCTGGGCAACTTCTTCTTCTGATAAATTACTGACATTTTTTATCAATGAACTTGCTTGTTCCATACTTACAACCTCCTTCAAATAGACATTTGGTTAGTTTTTCCGGTAAAAGAAACTTACCGGGACGTGGTATTCCGAAAATTTTTTAATAACGACCATGAGGCCGAGCTGGACAGCGCTACGGTACCTCTCAACGAACATAAAAAGAGCATTTGTTACTTTATTAGAAGTACGCTCTTTCTTATAAATAACTATTAAAAAAAACAAATGTGATTCAGTGAGAACTATGCTTAATATCATTTTTCTTAATTTTCAAGATTTAATTTATTATTTATCATGATAATTTGTCTGGAATAATATCTTGTCCAAACATTAAAGGTGTCAGGGAAAATATTTTCCCTGACACC
>WFQS01000445.1 GCA_015486915.1 Desulfobacteraceae bacterium | reverse complement strand
GCCCTGTTTTTTTGCGGATATTTCCACACGTATCCTGGCTTTTTTAACACCCACAATTCCAAAAATTCCGGAAGAGCCGGAGGATATAACATCGTACTTAAGATTTTTTTTAACAAGATTCAATGCAGAACATGCATTTTCAATGGCCTGTTCTATATTTTTTCCTTCAAATTCCTGAGTTTGTTTCATGATACCTCCGCGATTTTAAGCAAATTTCTTTTGAATGTAATACTGCTGGCCGATTGAAAGTACATTGTTCACGAGCCAGTACAGTACAAGTCCAGCAGGAAAATTAACAAAAATAACAGTCATGAACAACGGCATGAGCATCATCATTTTTGCCTGGGTAGGATCTCCGGTTGTGGGTGACATTTTCTGCTGTAAAAACATGGTTGCTCCCATAATAATGGTGAGTACGGGAATACCGGTGGGCGGCTGAACAAATGGAATTGTAAAGGCAAAATGGAAAAGCCTGTCCGGTGCGGAAAGATCGGTAATCCAGCCGAAAAAAGGTGCATGCCGAAGCTCAATGGCCTGGTAAAGCATTCTGTAAAGGGCAAAGAAAATTGGCATCTGGACAACCATTGGAAGACATCCGCTCATGGGATTAACCTTGTACGTCTTGTAAAGAGCCATAACTTCCTGGTTCATTTTCTGTTTATCGTCTTTATATTTTTCCCTCAATTCCGTCATGAGAGGCTGAACCCTTTTCATGTCGTTCATGGACTTGTAGCTTTTAGTACCAAGGGGCCAGAAAATTATTTTGATGAGTATTGTCAGAAGAATGATGGCAATACCATAATTGGGGATAAAATCATAAATCATATTCATGCCGATAAGGCATGGCTTTGCAAGAATATCAAACCATCCGAAATTAATGCACTGCTTAAGGGTGTTTTTGTACTGGCTTAGTACCTTGAGGCTTTTGGGCCCCATGTAACAGTTAAATGCGTATTTTACCTGTTTTCCCGGGGCAATCCTTTCCATTGGCAGAATAAAATCAGTGGTCACTGTGGAACCTGTAACAGAAAGTTTTATCCTTGCGTCAACGGGCTTTTCAGGAAGCAGACAGGATATGAAATATCTGCTTGTAAAGCCTGCCCAGTCAATTATTCCTGAATAGCTGTCCTTTTCCTTGATTTTTTTGACTTTGATTTCCTTGAGTTTGCCCTTGACAAGGGCAACAGGACCGTGGAATGAATATCTTGAACTTGATTTGTCAATATGACCTGGAATGGATATGGCAAGCTCATCTTTGAGCGGCATCCGGGAACCGTTTTTAATAAAGATGTTAAGCCCTATGAGATAAGTTGATGCAGAGAAAGTGTAAACTTTTTCAACCACAATACCATCTGGTGATTTCCATGAGAAAGCAATGGTTTTTTTACCTTGTTCAAGGTCTAAATGGTCTGAATCCGTTTTCGCTGTAAAAACAGCATTGCCAAGACCCGGAATGCTTTTTTCCTTTAGATCAAGACCGAAAACACCTGATTTAATTTCAGGAGGGACAAGCTGCTTTAAAGGAGAGTCTTTTTTCATGGTCTCCCTGTACTTTTTTAAAGTCAGACTTGTAACAGCTGCCCTGTTTTCAGATATAACAATATTATAGAACGGAGTAGATACAGAGATTTTCCTTAAATTTATATTTTGTGCCGGCGGAAAATTTTTCAGATTTCCTGCGGTACCACCTGCTTTTCCCCCGCTTTCCCCTGGCCTGTAATCGGATGTGCTGCCTGTTACGGCATTTTTCATTGCTGGCCCGGTGTTGCTGACCTGCTTTGATTTGTTTTCCGGTTTGCTGCCCGTTTTTGCGGTATTTTTTCCGGCAGCAGTCTGCTCGATTTTGCTGTTCTGTTTAACGGGAGTTTTGTCTGCAAAAAGCCACTCCCATCCAACCATAACAACTATTGAAAGAATAATGGCTATAAACAGCCGTTTTTGATCATCCATCTTGTCTCCTGCTTGTCTTCTGCCTGTCTTTTGATAGTCTTCTGCAATGCGCAACGCATAAAAGTCTGTTCAATGCAGATCATGGATCATAATTTGTCAGGGCAGATCACGGGAAGAATTAAAAATTTTAAGAAAGCAGAGAAAGAGCATAACATATGGCTTTTTAAGGGACGGGATCAAAACCACCAGGATGAAATGGATGACATTTTAATATTCTTTTTAACGCAAGAAACGAGCCTTTAAAACAGCCGTATTTTTTAACGGCCTCCAGGGCATATTGGGAACAGCTTGGATAAAAACGGCACCTCTGCCCTGTAAATGGAGATATGAAGTATTGATAACCCTTTATAAATATTATTAATACCTGCTTCATTTCTGTTTATTCAACTTTGCAAAAAGTTCATCAAGTGCTTCCACAAGCTCATGGTTAGATAAAAATTTTGCATATTTTCTTGCTATTATATTAATATCCCGGTTTCCTGATAATGTTGTTTTTCTGTTTCTATAATACTCTCTGATAAGCCGTTTTATCCTGTTACGCTCTACTGCTTTCCCCACTCTTTTTGATACAGTAATTCCGATACGGTTGTTCCCGGTTGTTCCGTCCAATACGGCTGCGATGAAAAACCTGGTCTGTATCTTTTTTCCGGATCTGGATAGTCTCAGAAAATCAGCTCTTTTTAAGAGCCTTTCTGTCTTGGGGAACGAATTGCTGCCCAATAATAAAATCCTTTTTTAAGCAGTAAGTTTTTTTCTTCCCTTTGCCCTTCTGCTGTTAACAATACGCCTGCCTGCAGCGGTTGACATTCTTTTTAAAAAACCATGTTTCCTGGCGCGTTTAATTCTGCTTGGCTGAAATGTTCTTTTCATAGATAAAATCCTTAAAACAAGTTTAAAACAAAAAATAGAAAGCCACGGGGTATGTTGTTTATCAGTATTCCCATGCTTTCTGCCAAAATATAAAAATATCCGTAAATATTATGTCAGCATCCCATCTTTACCCATTTTGGTTTCACAACAGCATTGATATGCTTTTGCAGTCTTCAATAGACAAATATTAGCCACCGGATTAGACGTTTACACTATAAGCCGTAATATTTACAAATATTCTACCAAAACAAGCGATAAATTCTAATTCATTATTTAGAATGTGTCAAGATTTGTTTTACATTGACAGGTTATTTTGTAAGGTTAAGCTTGCAACTCAAACATCCACTGTGGTAATAGCGTATATAAATTTAATGGTCATTTTAACATTAGTGATGTAAGGAGGCCTCAATGCCGGGGTTTGAATTATTTGGTGATGAAGAGAAAAAAGAGGTGATGGATGTCCTTGATACAGGAGTCCTTTTCAGATATGGATTTGAGCAGGCACGCAAAGGAAAATGGAAAGCAAGATCCTTTGAGGAGAAGCTTTGCAGGTTCACCGGAGCAGAATATGCCCATTTATGCTCCAGCGGTACTGCAGCTTTATCAATAGCCCTTGCAGCTTGTGGAATCGGAGCAGGTGACGAGGTCATAATCCCTCCTTTCACCTTTGTTGCAACCTTTGAGGCGGTGCTTAATTCCGGTGCAATTCCT
>WFQS01000444.1 GCA_015486915.1 Desulfobacteraceae bacterium | reverse complement strand
TTTCTGCAGTCTTTTTCTGTTCGTCTGCACATGCTGTACAGGAAAAAAGGCCTGCCCCGTTTGTTGAAAAGACTGTACCGTCAATTGCAGATGCTCCTGAAGTTTTTATTTTGAACAGTCCTGTTGTAAATAAATACAGTGACCAATATGTCCCTGTACGTTTCATGCACCGAAAGCATGCACACGTGCTCAAGGACTGCACCATCTGTCACCACAGGGTATCACCTGAATCAGGTGTATCCTTTAAAAAAGAAAAGGCAGTTAAAACCGGGGAAAAGATTAAAACAGGAAAAACATATGATAAAAAAAATATGATCAGGGCGGATATGTCTGCTGGGAAACCAATGGATAAATACGGGAAAAAAGTTACCATGGCTGACTTGACCGGGATGGGGATTCTTCCTTCAAAATGCTCTTTGTGCCATGGGAAACCTTTTACCCCGGGTCATCTTGATGTTCCGGGCTTAAAAGGTGCATACCACCAGTTGTGTGTTCGATGCCACAAGGAGGCCGCCCGTATATCCCATAAAAGAGGTCCTGTGAAATATACTGCCATGGTCAGGGGGCCTGTAGCACGTTCAATGGAGTCCCAGGCCCCTGTTGACTGCCTTGGATGCCATGAAAAAAAAGTTCCGGATCACAGCAAACTTGTAAAGCTTAAGGAACATCCCACTGCAAAAGAGGTTACAGCCGAGTGCCTGAGATGTCATGAAAATGAAGCAAAAGAGATGCTTGAGACCTCCCACTGGAAATGGCAGGGACCGTCTCCATATTCCATTGGTCATGAAAAACGTATTGATCTTGGAAAACACGGTATGACATTTAACAATTTCTGTATCAATATCAATGGGAACTGGCCTTCGTGTACCGGCTGTCACATAGGATACGGATGGAAAGATCAGCATTTTAATTTTAAAGACACTTCAAATATTGACTGCCTGGTCTGCCATGATCGAACCGAATGGCATGAATATACAAAAACAACTGCAGGATGGCCCAAAAAAGATGTGGACCTGAAACTTGTTGCAGAAAGTGTGGGAAGGCCCCAGCGGGCAAACTGCGGCATGCAGTGCCATTTCTACGGCGGCCATGGTGGAGGTACAAAACACGGTTCCCTGACCCCTCTTCTTGATGAACTTGAAGAGCCGGCAAGGAATTTTGATGTCCACATGGGTGGAAAAAATAATTTCAAGTGCCAGGACTGCCATATTACAAGAAATCACAAAATAGCAGGGCGCAGTATTCCCATTGCAGTATCCGAAGGTGATATGTCATGTGAGTATTGCCATACTGATAAACCCCATGTGGAATCAAGTCTGCTCTCCCACCATCTTAACCAGCATACGAAAAATATTGCCTGCCAGACCTGCCATATTCCAGTTTTTTCTAAGGGCATGCCCACTGAAGTTCTCTGGGACTGGTCAATGATGGATGAACATAAAAAAGGACTCCACCATGGAAAAAGGGTGAAGATCCAGGCCGGACACCCCACCTACATGTGGTATAACGGAACCGCAGAAAATTATGTTCTCGGAGACCATATCAATGAAAACGGAGTAACCCAGCTTGCCAGACCCATGGGAGATTTCCATGACCCGTCTGCAAGGATATATCCTTTTAAGCCCCACAGGGGAAAACAGGTCTTTGATCTTGTCAACAGATATCTTCTGCCCTTTGAGTTGTGGACAGGAGTTGCAGTACACCATGACTGGGACAGGGCCATCAGGGCAGGGGTTAAATCAACTGATCTGAAATACAGCGGTAAATACGGATTTACAAAAACTATCATGTATCAGGCTGTTACCCATGAGGTTGTTCCAAAAGAAAGGGCTCTTTCCTGCAGGCAGTGTCATACCGCGCTTGCAGGCCCCGGAAATAACTGCTCCAGATGCCATCAAAAAAGAAAAGATGTTGATTTTACAGAACTTGTCTCAAGGGGTATTGATTTCAGACAACTTGAAAAAGAAGGAATCCCCGTTAAAAAACTTATAGGAAAAAGCGATTATATAGATTTTAAAGCCCTTGGTTATAAAGGTGATCCCATTGAAACAGGAGGCAGATTTGCAAAATTGCCCCTGATTGTAAAGGAAGCTGTTAATAAGTAGGTTGTGTAAAACCCTGATTTGCCTTACATCACTTTTTAACAGTCAATATTAACATGACGAAAATAAAAATTTATAATCTATTTTTGTCTGTATTTAAAGGAGGATTTTTTTATATGGGGAAAAAAGCAGGTTTTAAAATTTCCTGCATTCTGCTTCTTCTGCTGTTTTGTGCATTAGGAACAGTTTATGCCGCTGATGACGAGGTCCAGCTGCTCAAAAAGCAACTGGAATTAATGAGTCAAAACATGGACATACTTAAAAACAAAATAAAAAAACTTGAGGAAAAAAGCACAAAGGAAAAAGAAAATGTAAAATATCTCAGTTCCCGGATGGATAAGGCTGAACTGCATACAGCAACTGACAAGGTATCCCTGAATGTGGAATTGAGGACAAAGGCTGACAGTCTCCACTACAGTGATCTCAGGGCAGCACCATCAGCCCTTGTGCAGGGTTTTTTCACGCCCGTGGCAGCTGGTGGATTTAACGGTGGAACCCTTGCCCAGATTCAACAGGGTATGAACAATATGGTACAGGCGGGCATGGTGCCCCCGACCGATAAATTTAACGAAAATAATAATATTATCTATACCAACAAATTTCATCTTGATATGAAAGGAAAGGTGAACAAGCAGCTCAGTTTTACAGGCAGGCTTGCAGTATACAAGGCTTGGGGAGATTCTTCGGAAGTGAAATTCAACCACGGCAACCTTAGTGACATAACCATGGATGGCAACACTTCTTCCCTTCCCCATGGAGATACCATGCATCTTGAAAGGGCTTATTTTGTTTACTCTCAGTACGCAAACGATATTCCCATAAGCTTTTCAGTCGGACGCAGGCCTTCCACAAACGGTCCTCCCCTGGAGTATGCCAATTACAGCCTGGAAGCTGGATCACCCCTTGCAACAATTATCAACTGGCAGTTTGACGGAGCATCTTTGAATTTCGGGCTTGAAGATCTTACCGGAATCCCTGGAGCTGCACTTAAATTATGCTATGGACTGGGATTTGAAGGTGACTGGGGTAATTCCTATTCACTTGACAGCCGTGACAGCTATGTTGAGGATGTTCATCTTGCAGGTCTTATTGCCACTCTGTATGATGATGAATCTTTAAGTGCTGTGTTCAGCTATGCCCATGCATGGGATATTACCGACGGATTCACAGGTCTTACTGTAATGCCGTTTATCGTGTCAAAATCAGATTCCAACGGAGATGGAATTGATGAGTATTCTTTTGCGCAGAACAGCGGCGGATATATCACTAGAATGCAGCCCACAACTGAGATAGGCGACTGGGACGCGGCTTCTCTGCTGATAAGAAAAAATCTATATGAACAAACGGAAAAAGATATTGATTTGTTCTTTGCAGCATCCTGGAGCCACACAGATCCTTCAAAAATTTCAAAAAATCCATTTTACGAGATCATGGGTCAGGGACTGCTCAGTTCCAATGGAAAACTTGAATCCCGTAATGGATATTGTTTATACGCAGGCGCTGTTTTCCCCATGCCCTTTGAAGGCAGACTCGGACTTGAGTATAACTGGGGATCAAAGTACTGGTTTAATTTCACCGGTGCTGAAGATTCCCTTGTTGGAAGTAAATTATCAACAAGAGGAAGTGTTTATGAAGGATACTATATCCAGCCGATCTTCGGACAGAATTTCTTCTTAAAATTAGGTGCAAGGTTTTACGATTACGAATATACCGGAAGCGGGAATCCACTTGGTAAACCGGTTAGTATTTCAAGCCTTTCATCTTTGAATGCTCTGTTTCCGGTTGTTGACAAGGTATGGGATGCGTATCTTTCAGCGACAGTCAGGTTATAACTGCCATGGGGCTGATCTGGAGACTATTAAACGGCCTCACAACGAACAATGAAACTTTAATAATTCAAAGTACTTTGCAGGAGTTTCATATAAAAAAATACCTAATATAAAAAATTAATTAAATCAAAAAAGGAGTTTAAAAATGAAACATAAATTTATTATTTCAGTCATGGCAGTATTTCTTGTTGCAGTGTTTTTTAGTGTAAGCCTTGCTGCAGGGCCCAATGGAAATGCAAGAAAAGGGAAATACACATACCGCAAAATTTATAAAAAATGTGCGGCAAGGGGAGAAGTAAAAGTAAAAAGACCTATTATAAGTCCAAGTGACAAAACAATGTCACAGTGGAAAAGGATTTTTGAGACCAAAACCTTTGATGAATTTAAATGCAAACAAGAGTGGAGTGCTATTTCTGATGCTGACCGGCTTGATATATACACATATCTTTATAAACATGCGGCAGATTCCCCCACTCCTGCCAAGTGTAAATAAAACCTGGTTTTAAACAAGTAATACAGGTAGAAATAATGGGGTCCCCAAGTGTTTACAGGGTATGGCAAATGCCGTATCCTGTGAACACTGTTGTGTAATTTTCCTGTCATGCAGTTGTAATAATTTTCTGCCCATTAAATTCAATAATATCACCGGCAAGTATTTTCTTTCTTTTCCTTGTCTCAACCCTTCCGTTTAACATGACCATACCCTGGGCAATAACATACTTTGCCTCTCCTCCGCTCATAACAAGATTTTCAAATTTAAGAATCTTGCAAAGCTCAACCGGCTGTTTTTTCAGAACAACTATTATGTCAGTATCGTTCATTTATTTATTTTTTCCTGATTGTCTTACCCTTTAATCCATACCCTATCTTTTTTATAAATTTTATCACTCCGAGAAAAAAACTCCCGATCAGAATGATGGAGGCACCAGAAGGAAATTCTATAAAATAGGAGATAACAAGACCTGCAATACAGATCAATATCCCGAACAGGATCGAACTTACCATTATTTTTTTAAAATCAGAACTGAATTCTTCTGCAATGGCCACGGGAATTGTCAGAAGCGCAATAACGAGGATTATACCGACCACCTGAATCAATGCAACAATGGACAGGGCTATCAATATCAACAGTCCGATATTTAAAAGTCTTACAGGCAGTTGCCTTACCTTTGCATATTCTTCATCAAGGGCAACGGCTGTAAATCCCTTAAAAAATATAATTACAACAGATGCCACAACACAAAATAAAACAAATATTATATGGACATCATGACTGGAAACTGTAAGGATATTACCAAATAAAAATGTCATGAGACTTGGAGCATATCCCGGAGTCATATGTATGAACACAATACCCGTTGCCATTCCTGTGGCCCATAGTATACCGATTAAAATATCATTGCTGTCATTTTTTCCCGTATCTATAAACCCAAGTCCAACTGCTGCTGCAAGGACAAAAACCATAGCCCCGTAAAGGGGGTCCACACCGAGCCAATACGCAATACCAAGCCCTCCAAAGGCTGAATGGCTTAAGCCTCCACTGATAAAAACCATTCTTTTTGTTACAATAAAAGGGCCTATCAAACCGCAGATAACACTTACAATAACAGCAGTCATGACAGCGTTCTGCATGAATTCATATGAGAGTATATTTAACATATCCGTTTAAATTAAATTTTTAATCTTTCAGGTTTGATGGTCTAGTAAAAAATCGCAAATATTAAAACTGTTATTAATAATTTCAGTATGTTACAGTTGAGAAAATGCCAAAATCTGACTTTTTACAGGTCCATCAGGTTTGTGTTCTATTTTTTTTATATGCTTGCTGTTAATTTGACTGTTTTTCGTGTTCCTGCAGTATTGTATGGGGAATTCCATGACCGATGAGATCCACGGGACAGCCGTAAACCCTGTCCAGTTCATGGGCGTTAAGTTCCCCTCTGCCATGGCTGAAAAGGGTTTTATTTATACATACTATGCGTTTGTAATTTTTTGCAAACGGGGTTAAATCGTGTGTAACCATTAAAACTGCCATTTTTTCGTTCAATTTATGCAGGAAATCCCTGAGATTGGACTGGGATGTGATATCAATTGACGCAGTAGGCTCATCTAACAGCAATGCCACGGGATCTGCCACAAGAGCACGGGCGATTAAAAGTTTTTGTATCTGTCCACCTGACAGATTATTAATATTCTCCTTCCTTTTCAAATAAAGATCAAATTTATCAAGCATATGTTCTGCTTTTTCCATTTGATTTTTCGTATATTTTTTTAAAAAATTTTTTGAATCCATAAATCCGGTTAAAACCATATCAAGGACATTTATTGGAAAATTTTTATTGAAATTCGCATATTGAGGCACATACCCTATCCTTCCAGATACGCCTTCTGCATAACGGATTGACCCGCTCCATGGCTTTACAATACCGAGAATTAATTTTAAAAAACTTGTCTTTCCCCCTCCATTTGGTCCTATAATTAAAATATAGTCATTTTTGAAAATGTTCAGATTGACATCTTGTAAAACCGGAATATTGTCATACCCGAAACTCAAATGATTCACTTCAATTAAATTTTTCATATTATTTCTTTAATGCATTTCTATTTTTTCAACACAGCGCTTAAAATTTTGACAATTTTTTCCATATTTTTCAGCCAGTCCCTTGCAAGAGGATCTACATGTATAATTTTCCCGCCTGTTTCCTCAGCAATAACTTCAGCGCTTCCTTCATCAAACCCCGTTTGTACAAAAACAACCCTGATATTTTTTTTCCTGGCAATATCTATCATTTTCCTTATGTAAGAAGCACTTGGGGCTTTTCCGTCTTTTTCAACACAGATTTGATTTAATTTGTATTCATCTGCAAAATAACCCCATGCAGGATGAAATACCATAAAAGAATAACCTTTTTTACCTGCAAGGGAATTTTTTATGCTCCTATCCAGTTTTTTAATATCTTTTAAAAATGATTCAAAATTTTTTTTATAATACGTCTTAAACAGGGGATCGACTTTTAACAGGGCTCTATATATATTTTCAGCAGCTATCTTCACGGTGCATGGGGCGACCCAAACATGGGGATCTCCACTGCGGTACTTAACGCCATCAGACATATTTACAACAATGATTTTCCTGTTTTTTTTCAAAATATCATTAAAATATTTTGTCTCAAAAGGAAATGACGGCGAGCCAACCTTCACATAAATGTCGGAAGCAGCCAGCATAACCATCTGCCGTGGCAAAGGTTCATAGGTCTCAGGGCTTGCACCCTTTGGAATCATAACCTGAATATTAACCCTTGTTCCCCCGATTCTCTCAACAAAATAAGCCTGGGGGAGAACACTTACTGAAACATTTATTCTGGCATGGACTGCAGCAATGCCTGGAATACTCCACTGAAAAACAAGCAGACATAAAGCAATTTTCAATAAGGTCATGATTTTATTCATCTCTAAAAAGATTCTCCTTTATTACAATTACTGCATACTCCCGTTATATTGAGGCTTAAAGCCTCTATCTTAAAGCCATTGAGATCTGCAAATAACTCAATGGCCCGGGAAGATGTGGCAGGATCAAGGCAAAACATCTTTTTGCATGATTTACAATAAAAATGAGCATGAACCGGATTATGCCTACACGCCATTTCATAATAATTAATCCCCTCATCCGTTGGAATCCCTCTTGCAATATCTTTTGCAACGAAGGAAGAAAGAATTCGGTAAATAGTAACTTTATGAATCTTCTGATGAAAATTTATGTTTCTGAATATTTGAATAACCGTCAAAGGTCTTTCAGCATTAATCAACATATCAAGAACAGCAACACGTTGAGATGTTCTGCTGAGTTTGGCATCTTTTAATACCTGCAGACTATTACAATGTTCATTTTTTTTAAACATGCATGTTAATTATAATAAATGCAATTAAATTGCAATTATTATAATTAAATTTAATCTCTAATTGTTTTTGAAGAGTTGAGTCCCGATGAAAGAACTGATTTGTTTGATAATCAGCGCCAAGGCCTTAGGAACCGCTCAAAAAAAGACTGGCTTTGAAGCCCCAGCTATTTGGGGTTATTGATGGTGGTTTCAGTCCGAATATAATATGTGTTTGTAGCAGGTTTAAAACTACTTAATTTGAATTCAAGTCAGGAAATTTTACCTTGTTAACATTACAAAAAGGGAAAGAATATTTTTTTCCTAAAATATTTTTATTGCCTATTGACAAGACGACGGCTCATATGTGTTGAGTGGCTTTTACATATTTTTCACCAGCGATTTTGATTAGCAATCTCAATGCTTCGTTTACGGATTCATTATCTTTAAAAACTTCAGCCACATCAGGCTCTAATAAAATCAAATTGGTTCCTTCTTTGTATTTTAATGCGTATTTACCTCTCACACCGCCTTTCAATTTCGATAAATCATATTCAGGACGGAGTTCATCTTCCATTTCATTACATTTATTATTGTTCATATTCTTTCCTCTCTTTCCGTGTCAGCTTTCTGGCACTGATTATTCGGATTTTGTTATTTCTATATGTATGGGAAACCATGAGCAAATTCCCAGATGATGAAATTCCAATAATTATAAATCTATCCTCATCGTGAGAGTGATCTGGATCGTCGTATGTCATTGATAATGAATCTGAAAAAACTGTTGCCGCTTCAATAAAAGAGACGTCATGTTTTTTTAAATTCTTTTGTAATTTTTCAGGATTCCATTCAAATTCTAAGGGCATAATGATTTTCTTTACTTTTCATTTGATTCTTGTGCTTTTGTTTTTGAGCGACAAAGTTCACTGGTTGCAGAGGGCTCCAGAAAACTTGCTCGTGACATTAACGGTTGTTCTTCCAATGCTTTTCAGAGCGACTGAGCCCCCTGCAATCCAGTGAAACGAAATGTTGTGCCAAATTTTTCTTATGCAGGTTCACTAATTCAATGTGATCCAAGTTCTTTTTCAATACGTTCGGCAAGAAATATCTTTAGCAGCGATTGATAAGGCACATCTCTTTTGTTTGCTAAAAGCTTAAGCTCTTCCAACATGGACTCTGGAAGGCGTAGAGATATTTTTTTAACTGACGGCTTGAGGTTAGAAAATGTAATTCTTTCCGCCCTGCTCCAATTAATGTAATCGGTAGAGTCATGAGCTGCCCAAAACTCTCTTTCGTCATTTTCGTTCTTAAATTTTGGTATTAGCTTACTCATTGCTATACACCTCCTTTTCTTTTCGACTCATGTCTCTTGCAGAAATAACACGAATATGCTTAGGATCGGAGATGAAATAAGTTGAACAGAAATAGCGCAGGATTCCGGCCCATGTACAAGGCGCATTAAAGGTTGCATACTCAACGTATTCGGCCTTTGATGCAACGAAGTAGATGGGCCGAAAGACAAGCAATTTCGTTCAACTTATAAAATTTTCGATCCTAAGGATGTTTGTAACAAATTAAAAGGATAAAAATGAT
>WFQS01000443.1 GCA_015486915.1 Desulfobacteraceae bacterium | reverse complement strand
GTATTATGAGTTCACAGAAAATTACACTGAATGTAGAAGGTATGAGTTGCGGTCATTGTTCCGGAACGGTTCAAAAAGCCCTTGAAGGGATGGAGGGTATTTCCGATGTATTGGTTGATCTTAAGGGGAAAAAGGCAGTTTTTGAAGCAGACAACGAAAATTTAATCGCCGAGGCAGTTAAAAAAATAGATGAGGCTGGATACAAAGCTTCAGTTATTTAAGCAGCATGACAGCCCTTGATTATCAGGGGACAAAATGTGCAGCAATGTTCCTTAGGGAACTTCCAAAAAGTCATTAAAGTGGACACAAGGATCATTGCTGCCACAAATCAAAACCTTGCCACAAATAAAAACCTCATTGATCTGGTTTCAAAGGGAAATTTCCGGTAAAATCTGTTGGTTGTCCATAGATACCACGTCAGATACCACGTCATGGACAATATAACACTGTAAATTTTACAAAGCCCGCATGAATTCGGGTTTAAGACTTACTTTACCCTCAAGTGCGTTTGCAATAAGTGCCAGTGTTGTTTCTTTATCATCGGGCATTTTTGCCCTTATGGGAAGATAATTTGATGCATGGTTTGCATGGAATAGTCCTGAAGACATATTTGTAGCTGCAATCATGGCGCCCAGTTCTCTCAGCATCTCATCGGGCGTTATCAAATCAAAATTTCCATTTTCGTACTCTTTGTAAAGTTTTGTACCCGGAATCAGCATAAGGCTCAAAGCTCCCACATATTCCGGATCAATGGCAGAAAGCACTCTGCCCGTTTCTTCTGCATGAATCAGGGACCTTTTTCTCCCGGCAATACCAATGAGAACTGTTACTGAAAGCTTTATACCGGATTTTCTGATTTTTTTCCCCATTTCAATCATCCGGGCTGAATCAGCTCCTTTTTTAATTTTTTCAAGGGTGATATCATCTCCGGTTTCAAGCCCCATATAGGCAATTTTAACGCCAAGGTCTTTTAATTGTTCAAGCTGATCTTTTGTTTTCATTTTTATGCTTTTTGTGTTTGCATAAAGACCGATTCTTTTCACCCATGGAAGCTTTTTATTGATCCTTTCCAGTATGGGAACAAGCCTTTTCTGTGGTATTATAAGCGCATCACCATCACATATAAACAATCTGGTCTGGTGTGTGCAGTATTTTGCCGCATAATCGATATCTTCAAAAATAACCGAATCTTTTTTGATTTTAAACCTTTCCCCGGTGTAAGTTCCGCAGAAAGTGCATTTGTTGTGGGAACATCCCACCGTCACCTGCAGCAGTATACTGTCTGCCTCGCTTGGAGGCCTTATGATATTACCTTCATAGTGCATATAATCTTGATTCCTTATCATTATTTTAATTTAACTATATTTTCGTTTAAATAGCACTTTTTACGGTTAAACTCAATTCATTCAACCCCATATATCCTGCCAGCCTTTTAGGAGATAATCATGTTAACATTGTAAGACATGCTCCGCTTAATGCAAGAAAGATTACGATACTTTTATTTACCGTAATCTTTTCATCCTGCCTTTCAGATGGGGTAATTGATTTTGTTCATCTCTAAGCTCAAAATTGATGATATTTCTGTTATTTTTTTTATCATATACGCTTTCATACCCCAAATTTATCTTTGCAGGAATAAAAACCGGCAGCTTGAATGATGCCTCAATATAAGCGGCATGATCAATACCATAACGCCTGTCAAGACTTGCAACAACCCTTGCAAGACTCCACATTCCATGGGCAATGGCCTTTTTAAACCCAAATATTTTTGCAAGGCCTGAATAAAGATGATGGGGGTTATAATCGCCTGAAACTCCGGCATATTTACGACCAATATCCGATGGAACAGATATGGTTTCCACAGGAGATAAAATTATTTCTTTTTTCCCTGACTTTGTCCTTTTTTCTTTTTTTCCGGTGTGGATCTTCTTTTTTGTTAAGAAAATGGAACCCCCCTGCCATACGAGTTCATTGCCGGATACTGCCTTAAGATCAAATGCTGTCTCAATACCCTTATCTGTTTTTTTAATACTTTCAAGGGTGCAGGAAAGGTCAAGTACTTCATCTGTTTTAACGGGTCTTGTCTGCTCAAGGGATTGAAAAATATGTATCAGACCCAACGGATTCATTGGAAAAAAGGAAGATGTGATAAATCTGCCGAGAAGACCAATGAAAAATGTCTGGATGCAGGATATGGGAATAATATCAGACCTGTTTTCAGCAAAAGAGCAGACTTTTCTGTAATCTGCAATGAGTTTTTCATCCGGCATAAAATTTTTTAAAAAAATTGTGGTTTTATTAACAATGGCATCATCTTCAATAAAATTTGAACGAAAAGGTGAAATAAGGAACGCCTTGAGAAAAATATAACCCATAAAGGGATGTTTTTTAATTTCAAAAAAGATTTCAGGGCTTACAAAAGGAATATTTTTTTTAATCTCTGTTTGATCATCTCCTTTATTCACCGGTTTTTTTTCAATATTTAATTTTTTCTGCATTCCTGTTTTCTCTTTAGATGTTTAGGATCGAAAATTTTATAAGTTGAGCAAAATTGTTTCTTTATGTATGGATCATTTTTGCGGAATGATCAGTCTATAAT
>WFQS01000442.1 GCA_015486915.1 Desulfobacteraceae bacterium | reverse complement strand
TAAGTTGAACGAGATTGCTTGTCTTCCGGCCCATCTACTTCGTTGCATCAAAGGCCGAATACTTGGAGTATGCAACCTTTAATGCGCCTTGTACATGGGCCGGAATTCTGCGCTATTTCTGTTCAACTTATTTCATCTCCGATCCTTAATTCCAGAAAGAAAGAGAATTTCATTCAAAGGTCGGGCAGTTTATGGAAAACAGCAAAGTAAAGGAAAACTGCCATTCCAATACATATGGCCGAGTCTGCAACATTAAAGGCAGGCCAGTGGTAATGCCCGATATGAAAATCAAGAAAGTCCACGACCCTGCCAAATCTGAACCTGTCAATGAGATTGCCCACAGCTCCACCGAAAATAGCAGCAAATCCCGATGAGAGAACAGGGCTTTTTTCAGCAGTCTTTTTGTAGAACCAGAGAATTATACAGGCAATGACAGATGAAACAAAAAGAAAAAAAAACTTTCTCACCATGGGATTCTGGCCTGCAAACAATCCAAATGCACCCCCGGGATTTAAAATATGAGCTAAATTAAAAAATCCCGGAATAATGGTTACACTTTCATGCAAAGTTAGAAATCCCGCAATTAAAGCCTTTGTTATCTGATCAGAAGCTATGACAAATCCGCTGATCAGGAATAATCTTATCAATTATTTTTTTCCTGATTTATATTTTAAATTTCTTCCAATGCTTTCAAGCATCTTGAGCATATACTGGGGTGTTGTTCATTCTCACCTGTACTTGGATCGTATTTCCAGCACCTTTCACATTTTTCACCATTGGCACGGTTCACAACAATTTCAAGCCCATTAATTTCAGTGCTCAAATAGGCATTTTCATCTTTTTTGTCGGTGAGTGAAGCTGCAGAAACAATGAAAATATCCCTTAAATCCTCTCCAAATCCGTCCATGGCATGTCTGTAATTCTCATCCGGAATATATATTAATATTTCAGCATCAAGGGGATGGCCGATGAGTTTTTTTACCCTTGCTTCTTCAAGGGCTTTGGTAACATCCGCCCTGACATCAAGAATTTTTTTCCATTTTGCGGCAAGGTCGTTATCCTCCCATGATTTGTCTGCTTCAGGCAGCAATTCAAGATGAACACTTTTCTTTTTTTCTTTAAATTCCGGCATGAATTTCCAGATTTCCTCGGATGTGAAGGGCAGGATCGGTGCCATTATTTTTACAATGGAATCAAGGAGTAAATAGATAACACTTTGTGCATTTTTTCTTGCATCACTATCCGGCGGTGAAGTGTACAGCCTGTCTTTTATTATATCAAGGTAAAAGGATGAGAGATCAACAACACAGAAGTTGTGCAGGGCATGGTGAATTGTATGAAATTCGTACTTTTCATAGGCCGTGATGGATTTTTTAATAATTTCCCCGAGTCTGTGGAGAATAAACCGGTCCAGTTCCTGCATATTTTCAACTGCTCTCATATCCTTTAAAGGATTAAAATCATAGAGATTGCCAAGCATGAATCTGCAGGTGTTCCTGATACGGCGATAGGCATCTGATAATTGTTTTATGATATTATCTGATATCCTCACGTCATCTTTGTAATCTGACGATGCAACCCACAATCTTAAAATATCGGCACCGTGCTGTTTGATGATTTTTTCAGGTGCAATGACATTTCCCACGGATTTTGACATTTTTTTGCCCTGTGAATCCACGGTGAAACCATGGGTTAATACGGAAAGGTAAGGGGCTTTACCCGTTCTTCCAACACTTGTTAAAAGGGAACTGTGAAACCAGCCACGGTGCTGGTCGCTTCCCTCAAGGTAAAGATCGGCAGGCCTTGAAAGGTAATCCCTGTCCTCAAGCACTGCTGCATGGCTCACCCCTGAATCAAACCACACATCAAGGATATTTTTGTCCTTGCTGAATTTTTTGCTTCCGCATTTTGCACATACAGCTCCATCCGGCATCAGCTCTTCTGTGGTTTTTTCAAACCATATATCTGAACTGTACTCATTAAAAAGGTCATAAATTTTATCCACGGACTGTCTTGTTACGTAGACCTCTCCACAATCATCACAGTGAAAGACAGGAATGGGAACACCCCAGGACCGCTGCCTTGAAAGACACCAGTCAGGTCTGTGCTCAATCATGGAGTAAATTCTCGCTTTTCCCCATTCAGGTATCCATTTAACAGTGTCAATGGCTTTAAGGGC
>WFQS01000441.1 GCA_015486915.1 Desulfobacteraceae bacterium | reverse complement strand
TGCACTTGCATTTGCAGCAGGGGTCAAGGGCCTTAAACTGATTTTAACCATGCCTGAGACCATGAGCATTGAAAGAAGAAAGCTGTTAAAACACCTTGGTGCAACCCTTGTGTTGACAAGGGGTGATAAAGGCATGAAAGGAGCCATTGAAGAGGCGGAAAAAATTGTAAAAAAGACTCCTGATGCATTTATGCCCGACCAGTTTTCCAATCCTGCCAATCCTGAAATACACCGTAAAACCACGGCAATTGAGATCCTTGAAGACACGGATGGCAAAATTGATATTTTTGTGGCAGGTGTGGGCACCGGCGGGACCATCACAGGGGTTTCAGAGGTTGTAAAAAAGCATAATCCAAAATTGATCAGTGTGGCAGTGGAACCTGCAGGTTCACCGGTTCTTTCCGGAAAAGCCCCTGGACCGCATAAAATCCAGGGCATTGGTGCAGGCTTTATTCCAAAAAATCTTAATGTGGATATCATTGATGAAGTCATTACCATTGAAAACAAAGAAGCCTTCCAGGGGGCAGGGGATCTTGCCGTGCAGGAAGGCATTCTCTGCGGTATTTCTTCGGGTGCTGCTTTTTATGCTGTAAAAAAGATTGCATCAAGGCCTGAAAACAAAGGTAAAACAATTGTTTTCATCATGCCGGATACCCTGGAAAGATATCTGAGCAGCGAGTTGCTTTAGTGCCTTACTCCTCAATTCCTGTACAAAAAACGAGAAATTGAGGAGAGGCAAATGGGTTACGGGTATCGCCCGCCTTGGATTCTACACAACTTCACCGTTTTTCCAGAAGGGCGATATTTTTCTTAATTTTTCAATTGCAGGCATTAGAGTTGTGACAATATGATCCATCTCTTTTCTTGTGTTATAATGGGAAAGGGAAAATCTGATGGAGCCGTGTGCCGATTTAAACGGGACTTTCATTGCCATGAGTACATGGGAAGGGTCAAGGGACCCCGAGGTGCATGCGGAACCTGAAGATGCGCATATCCCACCGCGGTCAAGAAGCAGCAGTATCGATTCTCCCTCAACTGCGTCAAATCCTATGGACAGGGTGTTTGGAAGTCTTTTTTCAATATCACCGTTAACAGCTGATCCCGGAATTTTTTCAAGAAGCTCTTTTTCAAGATAATCTCTAAGCTCTCTTACCTTTGTGTTCATGACAGGCAGATTTGCCGCTGCAAGTTCGCATGCTTTTCCAAGCCCTATTATGGATGAGGTGTTTTCCGTGCCTCCCCTGCGCATTTTTTCCTGGTGTCCCCCGATGAGAAACGGTGAAAATTTAAAGCCCTTTTTTACGTAAAGAACGCCAATGCCCTTTGGAGCATGGATTTTATGTCCTGAACATGACAGCATATCAACACCGGCTTTTTTAACATCAATGGGGATTTTTCCGACTGCCTGGACAGCATCGGTATGTAAAAGAATCCCTTTTTCCCCTGCTTTTTCAGCAATTTCTTCTATTGGGAAAATAACACCTGTCTCATTATTTGCCCACATAAGGGAAATAATGGCGGTATTATCGGTCATGCTGTTGTAGAGAAGATCAAGATCAAGATTTCCTTTTTTATCCACAGGCACAAATGTGACTTCATAACCCTTTTTATCCCGGAGATACTTGCACAGGCTGTTAATTGCCGGGTGCTCCACATTGGAAGTTATAATATGTTTTTTTTCAGGAAAAGCATTAAGTGCCGAATATATTGCCGAACTGTCACTTTCCGTACCGCAGCTTGTGAAAATAATTTCTTCAGGTTCTGCATTGATCAGATCAGCAACCTTTTGTCTTGCCTCTTTTATTTTTCTGGCAACCCTGTCCCCAAAAGTGTGCATGGATGATGGGTTGCCGTATAATTCTCCAAAATAGGGGAGCATTTCTTTTATCACTTCATCTGCAACTTTTGTGGTTGCGTTATTATCTGTATATACAATATCCATTTTATTTATCCTCATTGATTATTTTTTTGTTGAAAGGCAGTACTCAGGGTTCTCAGGATCGGCCTTATGGCCGTTATTTTAAAAATATTGACCTTGATGAGCCTGTAAAAAGTTAGACTTTGGCATTTTCCCAGCTGTAACATATTGAAATTATTAATAGCAGTTTTAGCATTTTCGACTTTTTACGAGACCATCAACCTTTACCTGTTTAAATCAGGCTACCCTTAACCTTCCTTTACGGATTGAATGATCTCCTCGATTTTTTCAATGCAGTTGCCGCATCCTCCTCCTGCTTTCAAATAATCCGTTACATCTTCAACGGTCTCAAGGTTATTGTTTTTTACGGCATCTATTATTTCAAGATCACTGACATCAAAGCATTCACAGACAATATCACCGGGTTTTTCCATGATCTGTATTCCCCTGTAATCTGCAATTGCCTTTTTTAAAGCAGACTGCCCCATTACGGAACAGTGCATTTTTTCCTTTGGCAGCCCGTCAAGATAATCAGAGATGTCATCATTGGTTAATTTTGCAGCTTCATCAAGGGTCATACCCTTGATTATCTCCGTTAAGGCAGATGAGGATGCCACGGCGCTTGCACATCCGAATGTCATAAAAGAGGCATCAACAATTTTTTCATTATCATCAACTTTTAAAAACAGTTTCAATGCATCACCGCAGCTTAGAGAGCCTGTCTCGCCAACGGCGTTAGCTCCCTCCATTTCACCTGCATTCCGCGGATTCATAAAATGATCTTTTACTTTATCTGAATAATCCCACATATTTTGCCTCCTTCATTATTGTCTTTTTCTTCCATTTATTTTTTCTTTCCATTCATTGATTGTCTTTTTACCTGAAACTTTGGTAACACTTTTTTTCTGTAACGCTTTTTTTAAATATCCAGAGCTTCAGATTCTGTTTCAGCCGCAAGCACATCATCCTGCTTAGGATCGGAGATGAAATAAGTTGAACAGAAATAGCGCAGAATTCCGGCCCATGTACAAGGCGCATTAAAGGTTGCATACTCAACGTATTCGGCCTTTGATGCAACGAAGTAGATGGGCCGGAAGACAAGCAATCTCGTTCAACTT
>WFQS01000440.1 GCA_015486915.1 Desulfobacteraceae bacterium | reverse complement strand
TTCCACAGGCCTGCAATTTTATCCTGCCCGCTGTCGTGAGAAGGGGAGATCTCATGATCACGGCATCAACTTCAGGAAGAAGCCCTGCATTTGCCAAAAAACTTAAAAAAGATCTGGAAAATCAGTTTGGAGAAGAGTATGCTGATTTTCTTTTTTTAATGGGAGAAATCAGAAAAAGGCTTCTGCGTGAAGAACATGCACCTGAAGAGCATAAACCGATGTTTGAGGAAATTATCAAAAAAGGGCTTTTAAACATGATTGCAGATAAGAACTATACAGAAATTGATAAATTGCTTTCCAATGTTTTTGGCAGAGGATACTCGTACCAAAACCTTGTCCCGGGAGAAAACCATGGAGACTGCAAATAGTGCAATGATCATGTTGTCAGTTGCTGCCCTGTTGTACCTTGCAAGCTGTGCAACCTATTTTCTTTATCTGTTTTTTCAGAAAGATTCCATGCAGAAAACAGCCCTGTGGCTGATCTGTGCAGGATTTTTGCTCCATTTTACCGCCATTGGCATTGCAACTTACACCATGGGCGCCCTGCCCGTTGAAAATCTCCAGCAGACATTTTTCATTGCATCCCTTGCCCTTGCAGGGGTGTTCATCGTCCTGCAGTACAGGCTGAATCTTAAAATCCTTGGTGTTCTTGTTTCTCCCCTTATCGTTATAATGATGGCAGCAGCCTTTTTAATGCCGGAAACCGTATCGGCAAATGAACCTGCCCTGAAAGGCTTCTGGCTTGTTGCCCATATTATAATGATCTTCACGGGCGAGGCAGCCCTTGCCATGGCTTGTGGCACAGGAATACTGTATCTTATCCAGGAAAATGCCATAAAAAATAAAAAAAGAGGCTTTTTCTACAACAGGCTCCCCTCCCTTGATCTGCTCGATTCCACAGGTTATTCGTGCATTGCATCAGGCTTTGTCATGCTTACATTCGGACTTATTACCGGTTTTATATATGCAAAATCCATATGGGGAAAATTTTTCAGCTGGGATCCAAAGGAAATCTGGTCAATGGTGACCTGGCTTGTTTATGCAGCTCTTCTCCACGGACGGCTCACATCGGGGTGGAGGGGTAAACGATCTGCCATCATGGCCATAATCGGATTTACAATACTTATTTTTACCTTTTTGGGGGTTAATTTCTTCATTGGTGGATATCACCAGGTGTTTACAAGGTAACAGGAAAACCCATGTCAGAAATAATTCTTATGGGGCTGAATCATAAAACAGCCCCTGTACAACTCAGGGAAGCTCTTGCATTTACAGAGGAAGAAGCTTTTACGGCACTTGCTGAAATTAAAAATCAGGAAAAAATAAAGGAGGTCCTTATTTTCTCCACATGCAACAGGATGGAAATCCTGTTCGTATCCCATGGATGCCCTCCTGCCGATGCCGTTGATTCAATAAAAAATTTCATATCAGGGTACAAAAAAATATCGATCTCTCAATTTGATGATTCCTTTTACACATATTTTGGAGACGACGCTGTAAAACATATTTTCAGGGTTGCTTCAAGTCTTGATTCAATGATTGTGGGTGAACCCCAGATCCTCGGACAGGTGAAAAAAGCATTCAGAACAAGTGTTACTGGCAACAGCTCCGGGGTGATCCTCAACAGGCTTATGCACAAATCCTTTAACATAGCTAAAAGGGTAAGGCGGGAAACCGGCATAGGCGATCATGCTGTATCCATAAGCTATGCCGCCATAGAGCTTGCAAATAAAATATTCAGCGATCTAACTACAAAAAGCGTGATGCTCCTTGGAGCAGGTGAAATGGCAGAGCTTGCCGTGGAATACCTTATCACAAACGGGGTGAAAAACATCAGCATTGCAAACAGGACGTTCCGTAATGCCGTAACGCTTGCTGAAAAATTTAACGGAAATCCAATTAAATTTGAAGAAAGGCAGGCGATGCTTGAAGAGGTTGACATCATCATAAGCTCAACAGGTGCAACACAATGCATACTCAATGCAGCTGAGGTGAAAAAAGCGATGCACCACAGAAAAAACCGGCCATTGTTTTTCATTGATATTGCCGTTCCAAGGGACATTGATCCTGATATTAACAAAATTTCAAACGCATATCTTTATGATATTGATGACCTTAACAATATTGTTAACGACAATATGGAAGAAAGACATATGGAGGCTGTTAAAGGGGAAAGACTTGTTGAAGAGGCTGTTGTAAAATTTCGCAGATGGCTTGAAAATTTGAAATTAGTACCAACCATTGTGGACTTAAAAGCGAAAATAAACTCCATAACGGAAGCTGAAACAAAAAAAACCCTGGGACATTTAAAAAATCTTTCCGAAGATGATATTGCAGGCATTGAAAGAATGACCAGGGCCATTGCAGGCAAACTGATGCATGATCCGATTTTATTTCTTAAAAATATAGGAGATCACAGGGATCATGCCCTGTATTTAAGCATAGCAAGGCAGCTTTTCAATCTGAACAACATAAAAAAATGATAATTTTCCCCTGCAAATGATAATTTTACTTTACATCATGGCAAAAATTAGAATATACTCCTCGATTTCAATTGAAAGAAAATAGTTTCAGTTTTAAAGCAATTTTGAAAATTTCAAAAGGTAAAGGAAAAACAAAATGGATGAAAAAGACCTTATTTTTTTTAAAAACCTTTTAACCGACAGACTGAAGGAACTTCTTGCCCAGGCTGACAACACCCTGATTGGAATGACTGAGCCCAAAGAAAATTTTGCAGATCCAACGGACAGGGCAAGTCATGAAACAGACCGGAATTTTGAATTGAGAATCAGGGACAGGGAGCACAAACTGATAAAAAAAGTTAAAAAAGCCCTGCAGCGTATTGATGACGGCACCTTTGGCATATGCGAATCATGCGGCGATGATATATCAATTGCAAGGCTTAAGGCAAGACCCGTGACCACCCAGTGCATTGAATGCAAGACAAGGGACGAAGTCATGGAAAAAGCACTTGGCATATGAAACGGCCATAGAGATAAGGAGCTTAAGTGATCGGTGAACTAAAAAAACTTGAGCGCAATCTTGGTTATACATTCAGCAATATATACCTTCTTGAACATGCGCTTTACCACAGTTCATTTGTTAATGAAAGCCAGGATGAAAGAATAAAAAAAACAGGAGACAACCAGAGGTTTGAATTCCTCGGTGACGCTGTTTTAGGGCTTGCTGTCGGGCATTTGCTCATGGAAAAATATCCTGGTATGCACGAAGGCGAACTTTCAAAATTAAGGGCATCTCTTGTCAGTGAATCAGGGCTTGCATCCATGGCAAAAAGTATTGAACTCGGCAGTTTCATCTTTCTTGGAAAAGGGGAAAAGCTCTCAAGAGGTGAAAAAAAAAGTTCAATCCTTGCCGATACATTTGAAGCGGTCATGGCAGCGCTTTACCTTGATGCGGGTTTTGACGCTGCATTCGAACTGATAAAAATACTTTTTGATTCAATGCTCCATGCAGTTATGAACGGTTCTGAAACTGACGACTATAAAAGCATGCTCCAGGAATATGTCCAGGAAATTGGAGAATGCACGCCCATTTATACTATTTCAAGCGAATCAGGACCTGACCATGATAAAACATTTGAAATTATTTTACACGTCTGTGATATAAAAGCAAAGGGCGTGGGTAAAAGTAAAAAATCCGCTGAACAGAACGGGGCAAAGCATGCCCTTGAAATTTTGAAAAACCTTTAATTATTTATTATTTGAAAAAGTCATCCCACAAACCCCTTGTAATCCCGATATTTACTCCGCACCTCGGCTGTCCCCACAAATGTTCTTTCTGTAATCAATCCATCATTACCAATGAAAAAAGTTTTTTACCCGATTCTGAAAAAATCAAAAAAGAAGTGGATAATTACCTGAAATTTAAGGGTAAAAGAGACAAAGTCCAGCTGGCTTTTTTTGGCGGGACTTTTCTCGGATTAGATGAGACTTACCGAAAGACCCTGCTTGACACTGCAGAAACCCTGGTGCAGGAAAACAAAATTGGCAGCATAAGATTTTCCACCAGGCCTGACACCATCACACAAAAAAATCTTGATTCCCTGAAAAACTACTCCGTTACAACAATTGAGCTTGGAGTGCAGTCCATGAACGATCATGTGCTGTCATCTGCAAAAAGGGGGCATTGTGCAGAAGACACGAGAAAAGCTGCATCTCTTTTAAGGGAATATGGATTTGAAACCGGAATGCAGATGATGGCAGGTCTTCCGGAAGACACAGATGAAACAGCGATTGAAACGGCTGAACAGATAGCCTCCCTTTCCCCGGACTTTATTCGTATATACCCTCTTATTGTCCTTAAGGGCAGCCTTGTCCACAAACTGTATCAAAAAGGGGAATATAAACCATTATCCCTGTCACACTGCGTCACCCTTGTAAAAAAAATTTACCTGATTTTCAGTGGGCAGGACATTCCTGTAATCCGCATGGGACTCCAGGCCTCGGAACTTCTCCAGGATAAAGATTCTATGATAGCAGGCCCGTGGCATCCCGCCTTCGGCCATCTTGTTTTTTCTGAAATATTTTTTGATAAAATTCTGGACTCACTCGGGAAAATATCCTGTGATCAGGGAGATGAAATTATTCTACAGGTGAATCCATGTTCTGAATCAAGGCTAAGGGGGAATAGAAATCAAAATATGAAAAAACTTGAGACCATGTACCCTTTAATAAAATTTAGAATTAAAACAGACGTCCATCTCACATCCGATCAGCTTCAGGTAACACGATGCAGTAGAATTTAAAAAAACAGGGCTTTAAAATACAAAACTTAAAAAACCGGGAGGCCTGAAAAAAATGACACGGATATCTTAATTGTTCATCCGTGGCAGAAAAGATATCCGTGTCTAACCGTTGTTAGGGAGGTACGGTTATTGTAAATCCAAAAAAACAAATTGTTCAAATATTAGGATCGAAAATTTTATAAGTTGAACGAGATTGCTTGTCTTCCGGCCCATCTACTTCGTTGCATCAAAGGCCGAATACGTTGAGTATGCAACCTTTAATGCGCCTTGTACATGGGGTAAGAATTCTGCGCTATTTCTGTTCAACTTAT
>WFQS01000439.1 GCA_015486915.1 Desulfobacteraceae bacterium | reverse complement strand
TCGGTAATATAGGTTGCCTTGGTGGGACACACCCTTTCACATGGCGGATCTTCACAGTGATTGCATATTGTCGGGATAAAAGCCCTTGTCACATTGGGATAAGTCCCTATTTCTTCGCTTAATGTCTTTGTCCACATTACACCCGATGGAAGAGAGTTCTCCATCATACATGCAACAGTGCATGAATTGCATCCGATGCATCGTTTTAAATCCAGTACCATTCCCCATTGTACAGTCATTTTCAACCTCCTTATTATTTTCTATGAAACCCCTGCTAAATACCTCTGATTACAAGAGTTCCATTTTCTGTTGTGAAGCCGCCTAAGAGTCATTAGATCAGCCTCATGGCCGTTTTATATGAAATCAGGACGTAAACTATTTAATTTATTTCATTTTCTGTTCTGTAGAACGAGATTTATCAAATTCACTTTGAATTTCTGCCTGATCCTCTGGTTTTTTCCTGAAAAGTTCAACTTTTACTCTGGCTGTACATTCCATCTGACCGCTGTTTCCATCTGTATTTTCAATGTTTGCAGGAAGGAGATTGTTAAAATGTCCGCCACCGGCTTTTACCACTGTATGATACTTTATCCATCGGGTTAATGCATTGGAAACGGCAAGTGTCTCAACATGTATACCTTCTGTCAGCCTTGAAAGGCCTAAAATAGTACCGTATGGTGATGTGACTTTAATAATATCTCCATCGGAAATATCACGTTTTGCAGCTGTAACTGGATTAATGAGGATTCCCATATGAACGGGATCTTTCTGCACAATATCAGCTATCCAGGGGAGACTTAAAGATTCACTGAAGTTAAGTTGAATATCCTTGAAAGTAATAGCATAAAGATCAAATTCTTCAGGTTCCTTATGGACAGGATCCAGAACAGTTGTCGGAAGGGGCTGATAATCATCCCACTGCCAGATATCATAGAACGGAACCTTGGCTTTTTTCATTTTAGCCTGGAGTTCATTCTTTTGAACAAGAATCTCTTCAATGTAAAAATGTATTCTCTTACCTTCCCAGGGACGATAAAATTTATCCGGACGTCTTTTTGTAACGGAATGGCCTTTCTTTTTATACCATTCAAGATCTTTATTATTCCACAGTTTACCCTTTCTTTCGGCAATATCTTTATCTGAATATTTCACACCTGGTTTAAGCATGAGCTCAGGTTTTTCAGTAAATTTATTTGCAAAGTTCTGAACCTCATTCCACTGATCAAGTATTCCTATCCTTTCTGAAAGTTCATTGAAAATTTCTTCTTCGCTCTTTGCATTACAGATAGGTTTAATTACAGGCTGTGTGAGGCATTGTCCCTCAGTCATTGGAGGTTCTATCATGACCATATTCCAGCGTTCAAGATTATCAAGGGTTGGAAGGACAACATCCGCCCATACAGTACTTTCATTGAGCAGAATATCTATGGCCACAACAAAACGCATCTGGCGCATAATTTCAAAATATTTACTCTGGGGACCGTTCATGTTCCAAAGAGGATTGGAATGGCAGATAAGCATTGTATCAGGTTTAAAATCCATGCCCCATTTTTCCGGCTCAAAAAATGTTTGTGTAATCAGGTGGCCCGGATCAACACCAAATGGAAAATAATCCATTAAATGCGCTGTATTTGCAGGATATGAAAATGGTACTTCCGGATGAAGCTGATGGGGGGTCACCAGAATTTGTCCGGACTCACCTTCCCATATGTGACCACGGTCAATCCAGAAATCATCCAATGTTACACCAACATGGCCTCCTGGAGCGTCAATACATCCCAAAAGAAAATTAACAAGTTTATAGGCATGATTGCTCATGCTTCCTGTTTTATGGCCCTGGGCACCCCTGTAATAATTGAAAGCCGCAGGCCTGAAAGGCAGTGTTCTCCCTTCAATTTCAATTGTGCTTCCAATGCTTGCAGCTTCCGCAAGTTCCCTTGCTATGCGTACAATTTTTTCTTCGGGAATTGTTGTAACCTTGGAAATAGTTTCAGGAGTACATTTTCTTACAATGTTTTTAAATAACTGAAAACTTGGAGAAGCTTTAACACCCTCAACCTCGTACTCGCCTTCAAGGGCAAAATCTTTAATGGTGGGATCATCAAAAACCTTTGCTTTTTCGTCAACAGAATCCCAAACATAAATTTTTCCATCTTTATTACGAACAAACAGGCCGTCAGGTCCCACAAGGTAAACCGCATTAGTATCTTTTTTAAGGAATTTTGAATCATAAAGTTCCTCAAAGATCATCACGTGGCAGAGACCTAAGGCAAAATGCCTGTCCGTTGCAGGTCTGATGGGAATCCATTCATCTGATTTTGCGCCTGATGTGGAAAGACGCGGATCAACAGTAACAAGTTTCATACCGCGGTCAACGCGTGCCCTTGCCATATGACGGGCTGCACCTGCAACATGGAGATGTGAAGAAAAACCATCGCACCCACCTGTATTTAACCAGTATTTACAATAATCAGAGTCATTGGCTGCTGCAAAGGAAGAATGAATAAAACCGTTCATGGGGTGATATCCACCGCCGCATAAAGTTCCCACAACTGAAAAGAAATTTGCATTTCCGCCAAAAGCAGCAGGCCATGCCCAGAAGTATATTTTCTGGAAATCGTTTATTGCAGGAAGAAGCTTTCTCGGATCATCATCATAGGTTTTTTTCAACTCCTTTCCCACAATATCAAAAGCCTCATCCCATGAAATTGGTACCCATCCGGGATCATCATTGGGGCCCTTTCTTGGATTTGTTCGTTTTAATGGAGTCTTAACGCGCTGGGGATCGTAAAGTCGCATAATAGAAGCATTGCCCTTTGGGCAAAGCCCGCATTCATTGCTGGGATTTGTAGGGTTTCCTTCTATTTTGTTCACTACCCCTTCATTGGTGACATGAACTCTTACACTGCATGAATGAAGGCACATTTTGCAGGTTGAATTAATCCATTTACCCGGTTTTACAGAATTTTGTACGGCACTTTCATACATCTTCCATCTCCTTGTGTTGTTTATTTTATAAGAATTTGTGTTGTAATTATTTTTAATAAGAAATAGCGAGCAGATCTCCTGTACCTGCCGGCCGAACACCTCAGGCCATTTAATTTGTCAGTATTTTTGATTTTTTTGGGGCCAATTCGGGTCAATCCTGATTAGCCCCATGGCAGTTCTATGATTTTGAAAGATTTCTCAGCATCTCAATTCTCCTGTCTCTGATATCCTCAATGAATTTAATCTGGTTTTCATCAAGGTGTTTGTATTTACCAATCAGAAAAAGATAGTCTTCGACCGGAACAGGATTATCCACCGGGTGGGTGAACTCGAGTTTTTTTGTTTCGTTTGTATATTCCCACAAAGGGACAATATTTGATTCCACTGCTTTTCTTCCTACTTCAATGAGTTTTTCTGTAGGATACCGCCAGCCTGTGGGACATGGAGAAAATACATGCAGGTATGCCATTCCCTTTTTTGATGCTTCACTGGCCTTATCAAGTTTCATGTAATAATCATCCATAAAAGCAGTTGAAGCAGTTGCAACATACTCGCAGTTATGCATCACCATAATCATGGGAAGGTATTTGGCATCGCGGGTTTTACCTTTTAAAACTGACCCCACAGGTGTAGTTGATGTCCAGGATCCATAGGGTGTTGTGCTTGATCTTTGAACACCTGTATTCATGTAGCCTTCATTATCGATACATATGTAAATCATCTGCTCGCCACGTTCTGCAGAACCGGAAAGGGACTGAAACCCAACATCAGCTGTACCGCCGTCTCCTGCAAAGGCCATCATGGTAATATCCCGTCCTATCCTGTTATAATACCTTTTTATTCCGGCAAGCATGGAGGATGTGTTAGTAAGCAGGGGATGAAAGGACGGCACCTTGGTGGCTGTGACCCCGTTAAAACCTACTGCACCAACTCCTGCAGTACATCCCGGCGGAATAGCAAGAATAGTATTCGAGCCTATTTTTCTTAGGGTATGTCTGAAAAGAAGCTCTGTGTTGCAGCCAAGGCAGGCTGAAATACCAGGAGCTACAAGATCTTCTTTATCACCCCAGGCTTCATACAGATCATTGTTATGAAGCAGTTGTAATGCCCCTTTTTCACACGCTTTTATGCATGCAGGATCTCCGCCGCAAAGATCACATTTCATGACCTGATTTGTAAGTACATTGGTGGTTATTCCTGCATAGGCACAGCTCAGAGTACATATCTTGCAGCCAACACAGGAATCATCGCAGGTAATAACACCCGTATCCGGGTCCTTTGAAAGGGCACCTACAGGACAATTCTGAACACATTCAGGCTCTGCACACTGACGGCACAAAGCCAATCCGAATTTATCGTTTTGATCTTTGACAAGCTGAATACGTGAATTGTCAATGGAATCTCCATTGCCGTAAAGCAAAGCACAGGCCTTCACACAGTCATCACACCCGTCACATTTATCCGGATAAAAAGCAATGGTAGAGTAACTTTTACTCACAACCTATCTCCTTTTTTTAAAACTGTTTAAAACAATTCCCTCATAACCTGTCTTCCGGTTGCAAGGGGAGTTTTTATAAATTCTTCTTTTTTCGCGGAAAGATCTGTTTTACGCAGGATCATATCCTTTAATATCCCGGGATCAAGCCTCATATTAATTGCAGAAACCCCTGTTAAAACAGAGCCGTCAAAAATAAATTTACAAAAACTCTTTTTTTCCGGATCATTTTCTATTTCGACTTCTGAACTAATGTCTAAAAATGTATCTGCAACGTTTCCTATGGAAAAAGCAGAATTTCCAAAAAATCCAAAGGTGTTCATATTCAAATTTCCAGGATAATCCTTAACATAGGAATCTTCAGACATATCCATACCGGCAGTCTTCCCCTGAGCTGTTGCGCTTGGTATGGTTCCGCCTGTGGTTTTGTTTTCAGAGAAAAAATCAGGAGCAGATGCAACATCTCCTGCTGCCCAGACATTTGGAACCGATGTACGCATTCTTGCATCGACATCTATTCCATTGCTGCATTGAATTTCACTTTTTTCAAGAAACCCGGTATTGGGCCTGATTCCGGTTGCAACGAAAAGCATGTCTCCTGCAATTTCATCTCCACCGGCAAGCTCAAGAACGCTCTGGTTGTCGCGTTTATAAACCTTTGCCACTTTTTTATCGGTGAGTATGGTAATTCCGTTTTCAGCAAACACATTTTTAATTATATTGGATGCACCGGTATCAAAGGCAGCAGGCATGATATTACTGCAGCTTTCAACAATGGTTACCTTTAAACCCGAGTTCGCAAGATTTTCTGCAAGGTGCATTCCAATAAATCCTGCCCCTATGATAAGTGCGGATTTAGCCTGAGACATGTTTTTTCTGATTTTTTCAGCATCAGCCATGGTGCGGATGGAAAAGAACTCCACATCCTCTATTCCGGGAATGGGCGGGACCATGGCATTAGCGCCAGTTGCAATGAGAAGTTTTTCATAGTTAATTGTTTGCCCGCTGTCCAGCTCCACCTGGTTGTTCCCGGTGTTCATACCGGTGACAGAAGCACCGTTTATATAATTTACACCAAGGTTTTCAAAATAGTCAGATGACCTGATATCAGTATTCTCCGGTTCTGCCTTGCCGGAAATCACATAGGGCAGAACAGTTGGAGAATAAGGCTGTCTTTTTTCCGTTGTCACCAGTGTCAGGGAAGCTTCGCTGTCGTAACGCCTGATGGAGTCAAGAGCTGTAAGTCCTGCATGGCTTCCGCCAATAATAAGATATTTGGTATGCATGATAAGCACCTATTCATTTATCCAGATTGTTGATTTCGGCAGATCACCGTTTAATGCTTTCTTTGTTGTCATAATTGTGTCTTTGAAATCGTTTATGGTAATGTCAGCCCCTGCCAGACCTCCGATAAAACTTAGCGCAGGAATTCTTTTATCCATCTGATAAAGCACTCCCAAAAGTTCCTGAAACATGGGGCCTGAATTCCATCCGAAACTTACCGACCTGTCAACAACACCCACGGCACCAACTTTAGAAACCGCTTTTAACAGGGCTTCCTGTGGAAAGGGCCGAAAAGTTTTAACTTTGATAAGGCCAACTTTTTCACCTTTAATACGCATTTCATCAACAGCATCTTTACCGGCTCCGGTCATGCCGCCAATGGTGACAATGGCATAATCAGCATCGTCCAATCTGTACTCCTCAACCAGGGGAGAGTAATGTCTTCCAGTGAGTTTACCCCATTCTTCATGGACATCTGTGATCACTTTAAGGGCATTTTGCATTCCTTTGCAGGAGCCTTTTCTATATCTTACAAAACGTGCCGGTCCCACACCGCCTGCACCGCCTGTTAAAGGATCTATTCCCATGGGTTTTTCCGGATCAAGAGCTGCATGCCAGTTTGTATTTTTTTCACCGAGAAACCCGTCCACCATATCCTGATCCGGCATTAAAACCCGTTCAACTCCATAGGATTGGTAATTCCCATCATGACAGACATTTACCGGCAGCATAACTTCTCTGTTTTCTGCTATTCTGTAGGACAGAATCATGGTATCGAGAATTTCCTGGTTTGTTTCACAATACATCTGAATCCAGCCTACTTCCCGCACTGTCATGGCATCCTGCTGACCTCCCCACACACATTGAGGTGTAATGCCGTCCCTTGTTACAATGGACATGACAATGGGAAGCCTTAAAGGCGGAGTCCGGAAATAGGGTTCAAACATAAAAGCAAGCCCCTGGCCGCAGGTGGCCGTATATGTTCTTGCCCCTGCAAGGCATGCTCCCTGGAGAACCGACAATACACTGTGCTCTCCCTCCACATCCATTAAGTCTGCTTTGATTATCCCGTCGGCCACAAACTGAGCAATATACTCGGCAAGTGAAGACTGGGGAGTAATAGGATATACTGCAACCATATCGGGTTTGGCTTTGGCAACTCCCCATGCTGCAGCTTCATTCCCGTCACAAACAATGTACTCGGTCATTTTTCAGTCTCCTCTTCCATTTTGATCGCATTCTGGGGGCATTCCTCTGCACAGATTCCGCATCCTTTGCAGATATCAAGATTTGCTTCAAACCATGTTGCTTTTTCCACAATGCACTGGGTAGGGCAGTAGAGCCAGCAGGTGGCACATTTCACACATCTTTCCCTGTTGAGGACAGGGCGCATTGCCCTCCAGTCACCGGTTCTGAGAAACACAAATTTAGTTGCAATGGGGCATAAATCATTGGGAATGGTTGAACTGTCAAAGGTGGGAATGGATTGTTTAATCATGATGCCTCCTTTAAATCAAATACTTTTGTTCTCTCATACCCTGTTTGCACAGCAATAATATTTTTATTCAGGGCAGCATCCCTGAACGCCGTGGATTCCATTGCTTTATTAATTGATTTAACAGACACAAGCCCCGTGGTTTTAGCAAATACACCAAGCATAATTGTATTTGTAATGGGTCTTCCTATTAACTCCATGGCAAGTCCAAAGGCATCACATAAACCGACCTTTGAAATAGTATCCGGGAATGATAATTCAGAGATATCTTTCTTTGTTGCCTGAACAAGTATGGCATTATCATTGATTCCCTGAAAAATATCCACAGATTTCGAAAGGGTAGGGTCAAGACACACTATACAGTCCGGATGATAAATATTTGTTACCTGCCTGATCTCCCTGTCATCGAAACGTAAAAAAGCGGATACCGGAGCACCTCGTCTTTCAAACCCGAATGAAGGGATAGCCTTTGCAACATGACCTTCTTCGACAAGGGCTTTTGCCAGAATTTTGGATGCCATAACAGCTCCCTGACCTCCCCGTCCATGAAAACGCATCTCAAACATCACATCTCCTCGCTAATTGATTTTCTAACTATCTTTAATTTTGGAAAATCAAACATTTTTTATAAGGTCCTTTTCAAAAAGGTTCCGGTTCCCGGTTCCACAATTATATCACCATCTGCATATGCGATTTTACCATTTTTTATAACGGTATCAGGCCATCCCTTGAGAGTCTGCCCTTCAAAAAGCGAAAAATCGCCATAGGAAAAAAGCTCTTTGCTGTTAACTGTCCTTTCATGATTAAGATCAAAAATTACAATATCAGCATCGCTGCCCACTGCTATGACGCCTTTTTTGGGATAAAGTCCGAAAATTTTCGCAGGATTCAAAGTTGCCTTTGTTATGATGGTTTCAATGTCAACACCCCGTTTGTGAAATCCTTCGTTGACAATTGCAGGGAAATGGGTCTGAAGAATGGGATAACCGGGCATTGCCCCTAACATTCCGTTCTCCTCCTGCTTTACTTCAAGGTTCATGCTGACATTGTCGGTTCCAAAAGAATCAATGGTGTCGTTTTTTACGGCATTCCACAGACCGTCATTATCCGATAAATCTCTTAAGGGAGGAAGCATCTTACCCTTTAATCCGAATTCACCATATTTATTTACAGTAAGATAAGCTGAAGTTGTTTCACCAAAAACCCTGACATTTTCGTTTTCTTTTATTTTTGCAAGGCGATTTGCCCCGTCTTTTGTGGATATATGAACAATATACAATCTGCTGCCTGCTTTTTCAGCAAGAAAGCACGCACGGATAATGGCCTCTTCTTCAGCCATGTCAGGTCCTGTCTCAGCCCAGTCCGCAAGATTTCCATCAGGTTTACTGGCGGATACTTTTTCAAAGGCAATATCAATAATGGACTGGTCTTCACAATGAACGCATCCGGTTGCCTTATCACCGAATTTTGCTATTTTTTTAAAACCTTCATAGATAAAGCCGTCACTAACATTTGGGAAAACCCCCTTAACACCTGCCATATAGAATTTAAATGATGTGATACCAAATTTTTCGTAATATTTTTCCATTTCAGCTAACTGCTCTTCAGTAAAAATCGCTAAATGCATAAAGAGATCAACGGATGATTTTGCTTCAATAATATTGATAAGGTCTTCCACCTGATTCAGATATGACTGATCCCCGCCCATATATATACCGCAGGTTGTTACGCCGCCGGCAAGGGCTGCCCTGGTCTCATGTTCACATTCATGGGCAAAGTCATTAAAAATTCCAAGATGAATATGGGGGTCAATTACACCCGGCATAACAATATTACCTGCGGCATCCAGCTCTTTTTCCGCACCTGACAGATTATTTTCAAGGGCAACAATTTTTCCGTCTTTTATTCCTACTTCAAGATCCAATAAGCCCTGTTCAGGGATAAAGACTTTACCATTTTTAATGATCAGATCCAGCATTACGAACCTCCTTCTTATTAATTAGTAATTTCAAACAGATTCAAACAGAAAATAGCGAGAATACTATTTTTTTAATTCATCCCATTTGTAATCGATGAGTTCGAGTAATACCCCACTCATTTTTTTGGGATGAATAAATGAAAATTCACAATCGCGAAATGGTCTTGCGCCACCAATAAACGGATAATCTTTTTCTTTTAGCTCAGCCATGGACTCCCTGGTATTATCAACGTTTAAACTGATGAGCATTATCCCTTCGCCTCTTTTTTCAATAAATTTCGCTACATCTCCGTCAGGTGTCGTGGATTCCATGAGTTCAAAACCAACCCCACCTATCCAGTAGCGTGCAACCTTAATTTTTTCCGGCTCGTCAATATAAGCATCATCAGGTTCTGTTTTTCCGAGAACCGGCTCCCATATCTTGCGCGCCTGTTCAAGATCTTTAACTGCTATACAAATGTGATCAATTTTATTTGTTTTCAATTAGGCCCTCCTTTGGCCGTTAAGCTATTAGTTTTCTGTTGTTCCCGTCTGTGTCTGTGGTGCACGATGGTCTGCATTAATTTTTTATTGTTACAAAGATTATGCCAAACTAATTAATTAAAGTATAATTATTTGATATCACAATATATTTTAGTAAAAAAACATAAACAGCAGGTATGCCTATATAAAAATTTCTACGAAATATCAGATGTTGTCCGGTATTTTGCAATAAGATATAAAATTAAATTAAAACAGTTCAGTCTAACGTAATGTGGGGAATATGATTTTTTTTAGATTTTGTACAGGTCCCGGCCTGTAATTTGCAGTATAACTA
>WFQS01000438.1 GCA_015486915.1 Desulfobacteraceae bacterium | reverse complement strand
ATCTAAAGTAAACTATACCTGAAATCCAAAATTTCTTTTTTTTATGACAAAAATTAAGGAGTAAGGCACTGATAATCGGGATTAACCTGTCTTTATGGAGTAAAAGAACTTATGGTAATTTTCCATAACATCGGTCTTTTTTACCTCGCACAAAACCACAAAGGTGATGATAAACTCTGTGTCTTAAACTTTGTGTCTTTGGGCGGGAACAGCATTTCATTTACACATGTGGGAAAGTTACAGAAAAAAAATCAGGCTGTCCAGAATCTTTCAGGGTCAAACCTGTGAAGGGCTTCAAGTTCTTTTTCAGTTGGAGCAGGTGTTTCCACAACAGATGAAACGGTCTTCAGATTCCACCCCGTTGAGGCCCTGACTTCATCAATGCTTATTCCGGGATGAATCGAGACAAGCACCATCTCCTTTGTGGTTTTATCAAATTTTAATACGGCTTTGTCCGTTATCACAGTTTCAGGACCGCCCCGGACAAGACCTTCTCCTCTCCGCCATCCTGCGCCGGTTCCAAAACCCGGTGAAGTTATGAAATCCACTTTTTCAACAAATCTATGTTTCTGATGAGACATGATTATTATATGCCTTTTTGCAAGACAGGCAAGATCGCATGCACCTCCGCTGCCGGGAAGACGTGTGGCAGGTTTTTTATAATCTCCCACATATGAGGTGTTAAGATTTCCAAAACGGTCGACCTGTGCCCCGCCGATAAAACTTGCATCCACGCATCCCTGCTGGAGAAGTCCCATCATATCGAATGTATCGGAAAGCCAGGTTGCATTGCACAGATTCGGCAGATCTCCCATGGTAAGTATCGGTGCAGGTGCAGGATCGTCCCTGATAAGCCCCAACTCATAAATTCCCGTGGCATCCGGAGCGTATAAAGACTTTGCAAGAAGAAACCCAAGCAGAGGCAGGCGCATCCCAACAAAAATAACCTCTTTGTCTCTTATTTCCCTCGAAGCAGATGCAACCATGAGTTCAGACAAAGTATAACCTTCCGATTTTGCATCAGAAACAGCAGCAGGGTCTCTTTTATCACCATTATGAATACCCGGTTTTTCACCTGAAATCACCATTTTACCTCCCACTATATCTTTGTTTCTGTTCTAAATAGTTTGAGTTTGCCCTGTGTTTTTGTATTTAACCACAGTTTTTATCTATTCCACGGATTGTTACGCAATACAACTTTTTATAGTTCAAGACGGAACATAAATTGAACCACAGGCATACATGCAGTATTGCTGGGAACTAAATTTATTTCCCAGCGCAAAAAAAATTAAAGGAATCGAGTCTGCGCAACAGCCTGTAAACAGTCAGTTAACAAGCTTTTCACAACAGTATTTTACACAAACCCGATCAATAACCGTACTCAACTGTTTCTGACTTAACGCTTTTTGAAAGTTTAAGTGAATCAATGCGATTTTTCTCAAGCAGATCACAGTACTCATCCCTGTCTTTCACGGAATAAATCCATTTTTCAAGCCAGTTCCGGTAAACGTTCACTGTTTTTGAATCCTCTCTGTATTCAAGAAAAAAATCATGGTCTCTGTTGTAAAATCCCGGAACAGGAGAGGGATGTCCCCCAAAGGGAACATGAACAACGGCACTTACCCTGAATCCGGGAAACAATACACGTCCGGGGTCACTTTTGATTACCCGGGTGGGCACAATTTCCTCCACTGTCAGGATAATATTTTCAGCTGATAGAGCAGCTTCCTTTGTAATACCGGTATTTCCCCACATATGGGCATTACCGTGTCTGTCAGATCTCTGGAGATGCACAATTGTTACATCGGGATTTATTGCCTTAACAGCAGTCAGTCTGTCATCGGTTATGGGACAATTAAATTTTTTGATCCCTGAATTTGTTTTAAACAGATCACTTCCAAGAGCTGTCCTTGAAGGCATAAAGGGAATCCCCATTGAGCCTGCCTTAAGGGCAAGGGATATTGTAAAATTTGAATGATCTTCAACGCTGATACTGCCTTTTTCCACTGCCCTTCTGAAATTATAGCCTGAGCCTGTGATCACATTGCCCACCCATGCAGCCCTGATCCTACTGACACACCCTGCCCCGATAATCTGATCAAAAAGAATATCCGAAATTGGGCATATCAGTGTAAGATCCTTTTTTTTCTGCCTTATGATCTCATGGCCTGCAGCAAATGGGATCAATGATTCATAACATGTACACATGGCAACGGATGCACCGTCCTGTACGAATTTATCAATAGCATCAGTAAGACTCATAAGTTTATCAGTGGATTCCGAATTATCTGAGGATGCAGAATTAACTGAAACGATACTACCTGAAGCAATACTATTTGATGTCCTTTCCGTTGATGCAGTATTCGTTGGTGCATTTTCTTCAAGTGCGGCATTATCCGGTGCAGTATTATAATCCATTATTACTATCCTATTTTTTCAAATTTATCCGGATATTCATGGGCAAGGTCAACGTAGAGCTGTTTCCCGTATCTCCAGAATTTTTTATGCTTTTCCATTGTGTCACCGATTATTTTTCCGGGAACACCTCCCACAATTTTTTCATCGGGAACAACAGTGCTTTTTGTTAAAACGCATCCCTCGGCAACAATACTCCAGGAACCCACAATAACATCAAAGCCGATCACGGAACCTATTCCTATGACTGCAAAGGCCTTGATAAGCTTTCCGTGAATTAAAGCGCCGTGCCCCACGGTAACGCTTTTTTCAAGTTCAAGCAATCCACCCGGCCGAATATGCAGCATTGCGTTTTCCTCAACCGCAGTTCCGTCACCTATTTTTATTGACCCGTAATCCCCCCTGAGTACTGCCCCGTGACCGATATAGCAGTTATCTCCCACTGCCACATCCCCGATTATTCTTGCGGAATCGCTTACAAAACTATTTTTCCCGATCACGGGAATCCTTTCACCATATCTGTAAATTGCCATTTTTTTACCTTTTAAATGTCGATCGCGTTCAGGTTAATAACGATATCATTCAGGGACAGGCGAGTTGTAAACGGGAAATTGTCTGCAGATTTCAGAAACATCTTTTCTCAACCTGTCTGCCACTTCCTGATTTCCCGGGTTCATTAATGCATTATCAATGATATCCGCAATTTGCACAACATGATTCCTATCAACACCCCTGACAGATATCGGACCTGTTCCAAGGCGCAAACCGCTTGCCTTTTTTTCTGTATCCCCGGGAATATAATTTCTGTTTGTAATTATACCTGTTGACTCGAGAATTCTCTCAGCCCGGGCTCCGCTCAACCCCTTTGATGTGACGTCAATTATAACCTGATGTGTATCTGTGCCGCCACCCACTAATCTATAACCTTTTTTTAAAAATTCTTTTGCAAGTAATTTCGCATTATCAAGGGTTTTCTGCTGTACATTTATAAAACCTGTTTGTCCTGCAAGTTTTGCAATGGTTGCTTTTCCCGCAATATTGCTTACGGCAGTGGTTCCCTGAGTTCCCGGAAACACAGCCTTATCAACTGCATCAGCATATTCTTTTTTACAAAGTATTACTCCGCCTCTTCCTCCCATCATTGTTTTGTAAGTGGTAAAAGACACAAAATCAGCAAATGGAACCGGACCGGGGATTAATTTTGCTGCAACAAGACCTGCAATGTGTGCCATATCCACAAACAGGTACGCTCCGACGGATTTGGCTATTTGATACATTTTTTCATAGTCAATCAATCGTGGATATGAACTTGCCCCGGCAACAATCATTTCAGGTTTGAATTGATCAGCGGCTATTGCTACGGCATCGTAATTGATCAACTCTGTTTGTAGATTAACATTGTAATGCTGGAAATTAAAACATCTGCTGGTCATTGAGGCCACGTGTCCATGTGTGAGATGTCCTCCATGGGAAAGACTCATGGACAGAATCCTTGCCCCAACATCTAAAACGGAAAAATAAACGGCAATGTTGGCAGACGAACCCGAATGGGGCTGGACATTGGCATGTTCTGCCTGGAACAAATCTTTCATCCTGTCAATAGCAAGTTTTTCAATAATATCAACATATTCACATCCCGCGTGGAATCTTTTGCCAGGATATCCCTCGATGGTTTTATGATTTAATACTGACCCCATTTCTTCAAGAATAGATTTTGGCATATGGGTTTCCGATGCCACAAGATCAATAGTGTTTTCTATTCTTTCAGCTTCCAGTTCAATCAATTCCAAAAGCAAGGGATCGTCGTATTTTAAGTTATCCATTACCCGCCTTTTT
>WFQS01000437.1 GCA_015486915.1 Desulfobacteraceae bacterium | reverse complement strand
GGTTTAGTTAAAAATGCGGGGTATTTTTTTGGGTTTGCAAAAGTACGCATATTTTTTTATCTGCTTCATCCTGAGTGAAAATGATTTTTTTCTATCTTTACTTTTCATTAAAGAATGAAAACCTATGCCGATACCCCATAAAGATGAACAGAGTTTAATCCGTATTAAAGAGATTTTGTTTGGAGAAGAGTTGAGCGAGTTGGATCTGAAACTTGCCGAACTTCGAGCTGATCTTGAACAATTAACAGAAAACAATAAGGCTGAATTTCAGCAGAAATTTGCCGAAATGTTAGATAACTTTCAGAAAAAAGAGAAGGCATATCGCGAAGAGTTAAAAGCACAGGAAAAGTATTTCATGGATTTGCATCAGCAGATGAAGGAAGATATGGGACATAAGATAGATCACCTTCAAAAAACAATGCTTAGCAGGAAAGACACCTTGGAGATGCTGGAATATCTATCAAACAAAATAAAAGCACAAGCCGATTAAGCCACAAACCCTATGACCGCATTATCCCAATCGAATAAATCAATCACAAAAGCCTTGTCACCAGCGCAATTGCGTGAGTTAAGGCAGATACTGACCGGCTACGATGCTCACGATCTGGACAGACTGAATAAGCTAATCCAGGATCCGGAAACTTTTTCGGATGAAATCAGACAGCTTTTGCCGCTCTCGATTCGCAAAATGGTACAAAAAGGAGACCTCAGCCTTGATGATCTGCAACCTCTGCTTGAAGAAGCGCTGAAAAACAGCATTCAAAACAATCCCAAAACGCTGGCTGACATTCTCTTTCCAATTATGATGCCAGCCATTCGGAAAGCAGTTTCGGAGGATATCAAACAAATGCTTGACAAGGTAAATTCCACACTCGAAAATAGTTTTTCGCCCAAGCGCATCGGTTGGCGTTTGAAATCAATTTTTAGCGGGAAATCTTATGCTGAGATTGTTTTGTCGCATGCCTATATCTATCAGGTAAAACAGGTCTTCCTGATCCATAAAAATACAGGCTTGCTTCTGGCCAAAGTGCCTGATGAACATGAAGAAGATGTAGCCGATGCCGATTTGGTTTCCTCCATGTTGTCAGCAATTAAAGATTTTGTTCAGGATTCATTTCAACAGGAGGACAGCGAGCTGGATGCCATCAATATGGGTGATTTTAACATCTGGCTTGAGCAGGGACCCCATGCCATTATTGCTGCCATTGTAGCGGGAAATGCACCGGTATCGTTGCGCGACAAAATGAAAGAGAGTATTGAAGGTATTCATATTAACTCGGCTTACGAACTCGAACATTTTGAAGGAGATACCACACCATTTGAGATAAATAAAAGCCTTTTGCAAAATTGTGTGCAGCAGGAAGAAAAGCCCCATAAAAAAGGCAAACCCGTAGCCTTGATCTTGATCGGACTTCTTTTGATTGGCGCCTTAGGCTATTGCGGATACCAATACTGGCAAAGCCATTCACGATTTAATAAATTCCTGAAAGCCTGTCAAAATACAGCAGGTGTTTTTATCAGTGATGCAGGACGGTCGGGAAATGTCTTTTATATAAAAGGAATGGCCGATCCGCTTTCGGTTCTTCCTTCGCCTGATAATTATGCGCTTCATAAAAATGATGTTCGTTTAAATTTAATACCTTTTGTTTCACTCGATCGTAAAATTGTACTTGAAAGGGCAAAGATGTTATTAAAACCGCCTGCCACTGTTCAGTTTGATTACAGTGGTGATACCCTGTATGTCAAAGGAACTGCTGATGAAGGATGGCTGGAAAAAGTAAAGGCTGTTACCTATCTTCCCGGGATTAACCATCTGGCGCTGCCTGAGAAAGCTCCCGTACGGAAAAGGCCTGAAATGAGAAAAATCCTTGCCATTGAATCGCAAGCCTATTCGTTTGCTTATGGTATCGATCAGCTCGATAGTACACAACAGCTTTCATTTAAGAAGCTGATTCTTGACACGAAAGAAATACTGAATTTTAAGTCACGGGGCGATTCAGTACCGGTGATTGTGGTGCGTTCGTATACCAGCAGAAAAGGGAACATGGCGGCCAATCAACGCATTGCACACACCAGGGCCATGCGGTTTATCCGATGGATGCAGGAGGCCGGTATCCCCATGGAAATGCTGGTGCCTAAAGTGAGGTTTATTGAAGATCAGGATTCCGGTAATTATTCAGTAAGAACAGTAAGTTTTAAAGTAAAATATGTAAAACGTGATTTACAATGATCAAAAAGAAAATTAGCATGCTTGGATCATTTGCCGTTGGCAAAACCAGTCTGGTTCAACAGTTTGTACGCAGTATCTTTTCAGAAAAATATCATACCACCATCGGTGTAAAGATTGACCAAAAGATTGTGCATATCAACCATATCGAAATCAACCTCATGTTATGGGATATCCATGGCGAAGATGATTATCAGAAAGTGAAACCCGCCTATGTAATGGGATCATCAGGATACTTTATTGTAATGGATGGCACACGCCGCAATACCATTGAAAAAGGACTTGAACTACAAAAAATGGCTGAAAAAGTTTCGGGAGGCGCCCCTTTTATAATTCTGATCAATAAAGCCGATTTAGCTGATGAATGGGAAATCACAGGGGAAGACATCAAAACCATGGAGGATTCCGGCATGAAAGTGATAAAAACCAGTGCAAAAACCGGTGAGCAAGTAGAAGAAGCTTTTTATATGCTTACACAAATGATGATAAAATAAATTGCCTTATGTTTGAATCTTTACCCAGACATATTATCAATTATTTACTAGAAAAACTACCTCCTTATGCAAGATTGCTGGTCTTACATTCTGATATGGCAGGAAATCTCCTTGCATGGCATGGACCCTGGGAATTCTATTTTGATATTCCCCCTCAAAGAGGAGATAAACTTTCACAAATTATCCCATTTCTTGAAGGCGTTTTCCCTCTGCCTGAGAAAACCATCGAAATGCCAAAATTACAATTGAATGAAAATAAATGGGTTGATATTAACATACTGAAAGATACAGATGAAAGCCAATGGATTTTCATCAGTGATTGCACCAAAGAAACTTTAGAATTAGAATCACTTTTACAAAGAGTAAACGAAAAACAACTTAAAACAGAGAGCAAGCATAATGAATTACTAAATAATCCCTTTGGACAGGTTCAATTGTTTCAGGTAGCCACTTTTGAGAAATACAGCAAAACGCTTTACAGACTATGTGGGGAACCCCCGGCATGGTTAAATGTATTAAAGCCCGAAATCATTAAACGTTTTACAGCCATCCAACTTAGTGAGTATTTCCCTTTTTTGGAAATATTCGATGCCGAATTAGCTGAGCTCCTGAAAACTAACAATCGGTCTTTCTATAACTCAGGCATATGGATTGAAAGTGACGCAGAAGGAAAGGAATATTTTCTCCGTGCTTTTATGACCCTGATTGACAATAAAAAATACCTGTTAATACGGATGCTGAATGAAGATTTACTCGGCGAACAGGATACCATCCAGAAAGCAAGGGAGCAACAACTGGCTTACGAACATATGGCTAAAGCCAAAAAAAAGTTACAGGAACTTTTAGATTATAAAGATAAATTTGTTTCCATCATAACCCACGATTTACGTTCTCCCATTGCATCGGTACTTGGCGCTACAGAAATGTTGATCAATGACAAAGAATTAATAGATCAGATTGATGAATTCAACAAAGAAATCCTTATAGCCATGCGCGAAGAAATGAACCGCATGCTTGATTATAATGATAAATTATACCACTGGTCGAACCTTGAGCTGGGAAATTTTGAGCTGGAACCTGAGACTATTGCAATTAGTGAATTATTAGCCATCGTTGAAAAGACCTTTCAAAATAAATTTATCGAAAAAGGCATTCAGTTTCTGTCATCCTATGATGAAAACGGGCCATTGAAGGTGGATATTACATTATTCTTGCAGGTGTTGAACAATTTGGTGGGAAACGCACTCAAATTCACCCCCGAAGGTGGAAATATTCAAATAAGTTATCAGCAAAACGAGTCGGGCAGGCATCTGGTTATTTCCGACTCCGGGACAGGAATGCCTGAAGAAAAAGCAGCACATCTTTTTGATCGTTCATCGCAGGAAAGCTCCCTGGGGACAAAAGGCGAAAAGGGGTCTGGATTAGGCCTGGGTATTGTAAAACGAATCATTGATGCACACCATTTTTCAATTCATGCTACCTCAAAACCGGGAAAAGGCACACAAATGATTATTGACATGTAACTGAAACACAAACAAAAAAAGTCCGGGCTTTACAACCCGGGCTTTTTTTATTTATTCCTTATTTGTTGTGTGTATATATCAAACTCGGATTTCGGTATCCTGATTTATTTTCATACCAGTCAGGATATAAAGTGCCATCACTTTGTGCCCAATCGGCAAAATGAAGATAAACTTGTGTAATATCCTGTTTTTCAATCGGATATTCAAAAACAATTGGAATATTAATGGCCCATGGTAAATTTTTATCCGTTTTGTAATAAGTTCCTGAAGCAGGGACACTCGCATCGTCACTTACCCCAAACAAGGTTGCATCCACGAGGTCGGTAGGCTGGTAATCAGGTAAATGAACTTCAACACCTCTTTGCTGATTCACAAAGATAAAAGGATTAAAGTTACCGATATCCAAATCGTTATACGACACTGAGCCACCAGTAGCAAAAGAACCATCTTCATAAAATGTCATTTGCATAACAATGGTATCCGGATCAACATAAGCAGAAGCCAATTCTGTATTTACACCGATACCTGTTCCTGGATAAGGCATTAGCCTCCACGAGTCATCATAAACAATGGCCGTAGCTTTCGACTCACCACTCTCAAGACCATTGGAAGCCAAATTAACTATTGTATTGGAAGCCAGATCGTATCCCGTTACACTGATAACCTGACTAGGAGAAACATTCGGCAACTGAAAGCCGAAGCCGTTGTGATAAGAAGCGCCAAATGCGTAAACAATAAAGGTAGCCGTAACAGTTTGTATCCGATCCTGCTCATCTTTTACCACCGCAAAATCATAATTTATGACCAGGTCGTTAAAATCATAATCACCTTTTGAAGGCCATAAATCCTCATAAGCCAATGTGCCTGTAAAGTTAGCCGTTGTGGTAGATCCTCCGGTAGTTCCTCCACCACTCACCGTACCACACAAAGCTTTGTTTCCTTTGCTGGTTCCTGCCATCAGGGTAAAATCGCCATAAGTATCTCCTACGGTCGGACTATCACTACATTTTGTACTCAAAGTAGTATTTTTAGAACCATCCACATAAAAATACAAGGTCTTATCAAACTTACCATCATGGCCCGAACCGGTGAAACTAAAGCTGGCCCCTGGCTGGACAGTTTCTGAAAAAACTTGTTTTGAATGCTTTTTCTCTTTCACTTTAATAGCAGCAGCCTTACTTCCATCATATCGCATTGTAAGGGCATATAAACGACTATCACACCCACAGGCTGTAGTTGGTTTATCACACAAATGCAAAGCATCTTTACTGGTACCATCCACAATTGTGAAATCACCATAAACATCACCTTTATATAAATTCACTGAACAGCTGGTATGAATAGATGTGTTCTTACTTCCATCAACATAAATATAAATTGTGTTGCTCATCTTATTGTCGCTACGCGACCCGTGAAAACTAAAATTGGCACCCGCATCAACAGATTCGTTAAATAAAACTGTACCGGTCTTTTTTTCTGTAACCTTTATGATTGCAGAAGAAGAACCGTTATATTTCAAGGTAAGTGTACGCAAGCCTTTTTCACACCCACAATCATCACTACCTCCGGTACGAGGGCATGTAAAATAGCCCAGATCTTTTCCGTCATCAAAATTCAGGTTAATCAACTCGGCAGCATTTGCAATATCACAAATTGAATATCCGCCTAAGCCTCCTCCGCCTAATGCCCTATTGGCAATGAGCATAAAATCATCAATGCTCATTCCTTCAAATTTTCCTAAGGTGAATATCAAATCACCAAGTTTTAAAGCATTTGTTCCCAGGTAACCAGCCCTGTCAAATTCAACATTGAGCATGGCTGCAACAATCTGACCACCCCAATTTCCGGCCACTTTCTGCCTGCTGCGGGGATCGGTATAACTTTTCTTTAATACTTTTGATTTTCCACCACCCGGTAAAAAAGCAGCTACAGCCTTCGATGAGGTTAAGCGAATGGTGAAATGCGTTTTATCACCGGCAACCAAACCACTTGGAAATACATCGTTAAAATGTGCATCTCTTACTACACCCGCATTATTTCCATGTGCTTTGGCATGCCATCCACCCTGGCTGTATGTTATAAAACCGGTAAGGTCACAACTTATTTTTTTCACACTTTTGAATTGGTTGTAATCATAGACGACACTATTGTCCATTCCTGCAATTACCGGTTTATATTTGTCGCCGGCACCGTAAAGCAGTTTTACCATATTATAACTTGACGGCACAGTTATTTTTGCAGAAACCGAACCAGAAGCAGTGTCAGCATAACCCACATATAACAAGCGTGAATTATCAACAGAATACACTTTCAGCGTTTGTGTTTTATCATCAGAAGGAACGGTTATATGAACATCAATTGTTTTGGTTGTTTTCCAGTCAAAGTTATCGCTTACCACAAGTTCGTTCATGGAAGTAACCGGTTTATCATCCCCACCGGGTGAAGTTCGTCGGCATCCACCCATAAAAACGACAAGGATCAAAACGACAAGAAATGGTGTAACTGTTTTCATTTTTTTATATGATTGAGATTGCTATAAAGGTACAAAAAAACAAACATAATCATCGTATTGCCGGACTATTCAGTCCGGCAATACGAGATTCCTTAATTGTGTGTGTAAATAAGCGAACTGTTTCTGTATCCGGGTTGATCAAGATACCAGTCGGGATAAAGCTGTCCGCTACTCTCCGCCCATTCGGCAAAATGAAGATAAACTTGTGTAATATCCTGTTTCTCGATAGGATATTCAAACACAACAGGCAGGTTAATAGCCCAAGGCAGATTGGTTTCAGTGAGATAATATCGGTTTGTGGACGGGTTGGAGTCGTCATCACCGGTAGTGAGTAATCCTGAATTGGCAAGCGACGAAGGAGCCTCATTGGGTAAATGAACTTCTACTGCCCGATTCTGATTCACAATGATAAAGGGGTTGAAATTTCCAATATCAAGTTGTGAAAAGCTAATGGCACCGCCAGCCGGAACAACCCCATTATCCATAAAGTCCATTTCAACAACCAGTGTAGCAGGAGTTACGTAGGGGGCACTGGGGTCGGTATTTACACCAATCCCGATTCCGGGATGCTGCATCTGATCAAATGAATCATCATAAACAACCACGGTAGCTTTTGACTGTCCGGCTTCTAGTCCATTAGCCGCCAGATGAATGATGCTGTTTCCCTTCAAACTGTATCCGCTAACACTATTCACCTGGTTGGGAGAAACATTAGGTAATGTAAATCCAAAACCATTGTAGAAACCTGCACCAAAAGCATAGATGGTGAAAGTGGCTTTGATATGGACAATTTCTTCCGAAAGATTTTTAGTGATATAAAAATCGTAATTGATCACCAGATCGTTAAAGTCATAATCGCCTTTATAAGGCCACAAATCTTCATAGGCCAGGGTTCCGGTATAATCAACATGGGTTCCGCCACAGGCATTGTTATCAACTGTAAGAGAATGCGTTATTATATCAGTTAAGCCTTGCGTATCTTTCACTTTCAGGCGTACATTATAGGTATTTTCTGCTGCATATTGGTGTATTGCCGTTTTTTGCGTAGACCACGGAGTATCCCAGTTGCCATCACCATCAAAATCCCACTTCACCATTAAATTGGCTGTTGCATCTTCGTTGTCAGATACGGTGGAAGCATCAAAATGGACTACCGTAGAAGTCGTTACACAACCCGGATTCCAGCTAAAGCTGGCTACCGGAGGAGTATTTCCACAACTGTTGTCTACCGTTAAACTATGAGTGACCTCAGCAGTTGCCCCGTTTGTATCTTTCACTTCCATTTTTACGGTATATGTACCCTGACTACCATAAGTATGAGAAGCTGTTTTGCCGGTACTCCAGTTGGTATCCCAGTTGCCATCACCATCAAAATCCCAACGCACCTGTAAATCGGCAGTAGCATCCTCAGGATCGCTAACACTGGAAGCATCAAAGTTTACGGCTGTGGAAGTACTGATACAGCCATTGGGTGTAAATGTAAATGCCGGAACAGGGGGTTGATTCGCCCCACAGCCATTATTATCCACTGTTACATCCATGGTAACATCATCGGTTAATCCGCCACTATCCTTTACTTCTAATTTTACAGTGTAGGTACCGGTACTGCCATACTGATGTGTGACTGTTTTATTTGTACCAAAGCCTGTATCCCAGCTCCCATCATTGTCAAAATCCCATCGGACTTCAAGATCAGCAGTAGCGTCTTCATTATCACTTACACCTGAGGCGTCAAAGGTAAAATCGGTATTGGTGGGCAAACAGGTAGCTGAAGCAGTAAAAATTGCTGTCGGCGGATTATTCACAGCACATAAGGGACCGCCATTGGCACTTTCCCCCTCAACAATCAGAAAATCCCCGAACTGCATCCCTGCCAAAATGGTTTGTGAACAGCTGGTGTGGATTTCAACATTCTGACTTCCATTAATGAGCACCTTAATTTTTGCCCCCATTTTATGATTATTATTGGCCCCCTGAAACGTAAAGGTTCCATTCTGAGGAACATGATCCTGAAAGATCACAAAATTGTGATTACTACCCTTTTTTTGGGTAACAGTAATTTCAGGATTGGCCAGGTTTCCGGTATATTTCAATTTTAGTTGGGTAACCTGCCCGTCACAAACCCCGCAAACAGACCGGGTACTTTTCGACGTATGGAAAGTGTACGATAAAGATTTATTATCCACACCCACTAAAACAGAACCTGAATTCCCATCATCACCTATTTGCAATTTAAGCATGTTCTCATATGTCGGAATAGTGATCCGGGTTTTCAGGTGAATACTCTTATCTGCAGAATAACCCACAAAATAGGTTCGCGTTCCATCCTGGGAAAAAATATACAACTCTTCTTGTTTTGCAACATCCGGTAAGTTTACCGAAACGTCAAGCGTTTTGGTTGTTTTCCAGTCAAAATTGGGATCAACCACCAAATCGTTCATGCTTTTTACAATACTGGTTTTTGTATTGTTCTGTGCATTCTGAAGATCAGCGGGTTTCTGGCATGAATGAAAACCGATGATTGCAAACGACAGCAGTAACAGATAGCTTAGCTTTTTCATGGTATTAGAGTTTATGAACAAGAGATACAGCGTAAGAATCGTACCATAAAAAAGAATTGATATTTTATTGATCTGTTATTCAATTACTTAAATTATCCCTAATACACTTATCAGAAAGCAAATTCAATAGAAAATACTCCCACAATGGGAATAATTTTCCAATTATCGGAACATAAACTTATTTGGGAAATAAAAACGGAGAGGAGAAGGAAAACAAAAAAGCCACCTAACACATTGATATTAAGTGGCTTTTATTTAATGTAGTCCGTACGGGATTAATATATCTGTTTTCCAGGGTTTTAATTCATGCTTGTAGTGTATTTTAATACACTAATTATTAGCAAGTTAAAAAACATTTCATTTTATTACGTTACATTAGGTTATTCTAAAAAGTGCATGTAGTTTTGTTTACATACTTATCATTTTTACAGAACGGCTTTTTGTGCCATTCTGGTGAATAAGTGGTATAATTTTCAAGTAATAGTTGGACTACTTTTGGGTTAATAT